>NZ_VRUX01000009.1:0-30195 GCF_008039885.1 Methylobacterium sp. WL103 | reverse complement strand
CCTCCGCCCCGGCCGGCGCGTCGCTCTCCGGCACGGTGAGCGACACCCGCGTGCCGTGACCGGGGCGGGAAGCGAGTGCCAGCGGGTGGTCGAGGGCCAGCGCCATGCGGCGCACGATCGAAAGCCCCAGGCCGAGACCCGGGCCGTCGGCTTCGGCTCCACCGGAATCGCCCGCGGCGGCGCTGCCGCGGTAGAACTCGTCGAACACCAGCGCGTGCTCGTCGGCGGCGATGCCGCAGCCGGAATCCATCACGTCGATCCGCACGGCGCCGGCGCGGCGGCGGGCGACCAGGGCGACGCCGCCGGAGGCGGTGTAGCGGATCGCGTTGGAGAGCAGATTCTGCAGGATGCGCCGCAGCAGCAGGCCGTCGCTCAACACCGCCAGGTCCGGGCTGCGCACCAGCAGGCGCAGGCCCTTGCGCGCGGCGAACGGCGTGAAGCTCGCCGCCAGCCCGGCCAGCAGGTCGGGCAGCGCGACCGGCCGCACCTGCGGGCGGACGATGCCGGCATCGAGCTTGGAGATGTCGAGCAGGGTCTTGATCAGGTCCTCGATGGTCTGCAGCCCGCGCTCGACCCGCGCCCCGATCAGGCTCGCCTCCGGCCCGAGCGGCAGGTCGGCGAGCGCCGAGATCGAGAGCCGGGCGGCGTTCAGCGGCTGCAGCAGGTCGTGGCTCGCGGCGGCGAGGAACCGGGTCTTGGAGCGGTTGGCGGTCTCGGCCTCGTCCTTGGCCGCCGCCAGCGCCTCGTTCGAGCGCTCCAGGCGGTGCATCAGCGCCGTCATCTCCTCGGTGCGGGTGCGGATGCGCCCCTCGAGGGTGATCGCGGTCTGGAACAGGGCGTAGGCGCCGCCGCGCTGGTCGGTGCTGCGCTCGACATGGGCCATCAGCGCGGCGTTGATCCGCTCCAGCTTGGCGATGCGCCGGCGCAGGGACGCCTCGCCCGCCAGCCCGGGCGGGTGCAGGGTCATGGGGTCGCCGGAGGGGCCGGCGGCGCGTCGGCCGGCCTCATCACATCAGCCGGTCGCTTGCCGATGGCGATGCCGGTCAGGGTCTGGTTGAGGTGCATCGCCCGGTACTGCTCGCCGTAGGTCTCGAAGCCGACCATGTCGTAGCGGCGGTAGAGGTCGGCGATGCCCTGGCGCACCTGCCGGCTCTCGGCGTCGAGGCGGCGCAGCACGCACTCGAAGCCGATGATCAGGTCGACGCCGCCGAGCGCCAGATCGAGCCGGGCGAGCTCGGCCCGGGTGGTGGCGACGATGTCGCGCGGCTCGGCGAGCGTCAGCACCACGCCCTCGTCGATCGCGCAGAAGAAGCTGAGGGAGCCGTCGGCGTTGAGCCGCCGGATCGAGCGGCAGAAGTACTCGCCGCCGACCTTCACCGCGAGCGGGTAGGCGGCAAAGCTCATCGGTGTCAGCCGCTCAGGGTCGAGCCCCACCGCCATGGCGTATTCGCGCGCGGCCGGCTCCGCGTTCAGCTCGTAGACGGTGCGGGCCTCGCCGTTCGAGGCGGTCACCACGAACTTGACGTCGGTCGGCTCGAAGTTGTCGCTCTTGAAGATCTGCACCGGGAAGTCGCTCTCGACGAGCAGCAGCACGGCGGCGTTGCGGTGGATCGCGCCGCCATGCAGCAGCACCGCGTCGCGGAAGGTGAGGCCGTCGCCGGCCGAGCCGCCGACGAGGGGGATGCCCTCCAGAGCCCAGGTGATGGCCGAGACCACCGTCTCCTCGGCGTTGGTCATCCCGTCGATCAGCGAGAGCGCGAAGCACCGGGTCGGCTGGGTGTGGGCGGGCCCCTGCGGCTCCAACCGGCGGCGCAGGGCCCGCACCGCGCCCGCGGTGCGCTCGACGTCGAGGTGGTCGATCGCGTCGAGCACCGTCGAGACGATGCGGAAGCCGTCGGCCGGGAACGCGATCGCCACCAGGCCGCGGTCGAGCCCGCCGGCCGGGGCGATCCCGCCCGACATGGTGCAGCCGGCGATCTCGGCCCGCGGAAACGCCTCGGCGAGCCGACGGTTCAGGGTCTCGGGGTCGTAGTCGGGGGAGAAGAACACCAGGAGCCGCGCCACCCCGGCGCCGAACGCCCGCGCGATCTCGGCCACGGCCTCGCCGGCGGAGCCGCGCTCCGTCCAGGCCGTTCTGATGCCGCACAGATGCGTGCGCACCTGCGTTCCGTCCGCCACGTCCCGCTCCCGATTGTCGTCCGCCCCCGGTTGATCCGCGGGTTGTTGAAGTGCGCGAGTATGTGGCGCGCCATCGAAACCTGCAACGGGGCCGGAAACCCCGAGCCGCCGCTTGGGGATGTTCGAGACGGGGTCCTTCGGCCCGCGGCGCACCGACGCCCGAGCTACGTGTTCGCGATCGATCGGGCGCCGCCGGCCTGCGTCTCCCGAAGCAGGACCAGCGATGCCGCCTTCGCCTGGCGGCAGAGCGAGCGGACCTGCTCCAAGTCTTGCCGGAACACCTCCAGCCCCTCGCCGACCACGCGCTGCTCGTGGATGCCCTCCAGCGCCCGGCAGGCATCGGACAACGCCGTGAAGCCGAGCATGCCGGTCGAGCTGGTGAGCGTATGTGCTTCGAAGCGAAGCTGGTCGCGTTCCTCCACCGAGGCATCGCCGCCGAGGAAGCTCGCGCCCAACTCGTCGGCCAGCGCCTCCAGCAGGCTGGCCAACCGCTCGGGCCTGACCTGCGCCGACATCGCGTCGTAGGTCTGCTGATCGGGCAGGGCGGCACGAAGCCCGGCATCGCTCAGATCGGACGGCGCGGTTCCGGCGTTCCAAGCCAGCCACTTGTCGATCAGGCGGTAGAGCGCCGCCCGCTCGAACGGCTTGCCGATGTGGTCGTCCATGCCGGCCGCGCGGAAGGCCTCGATTTGGTCCGTCAGCACGTTGGCGGTCATGGCGACGATCGGCACGGTCGCGGCGTGGGTGCCGAGGGCGCGAATGCGGCGCGTGGCGGTCAGCCCGTCCATGCCGGCCATCTGCACGTCCATCAGCACGAGGTCGTAGCGGCTCCGCTCCACCGCCCGGATCGCCGCCTCGCCGTCGTCGACCACGTCGACCGTGTGGCCCCCGACCTCGAGGACGGCGCGCGCCAGCTCCTGGTTGATCGCGTTGTCCTCGACGAGGAGCAGGTGGCCCGAGCGCCGCGCCGCCGGAGCCTGCGTGACGAGGGCGATACTGCGCGCCACCGTCCCGTGCGGCAGCACCACCGAGAACCAGAACGTGGCGCCGACGCCCTCGTCGGACAGGACGCCGATCTCGCCGCCCATCAGGTCGATGAGCTGCCGGCTGATGGCGAGGCCGAGGCCGGTCCCGCCGAAATCCCGCCCGATCGAGCCGTCCACCTGCGAGAAGCGCCGGAACAGGCGGTCCTGCTTGTCCCGGGCGATGCCGATGCCGGTGTCGGCCACGCTGAAGCGCAGGCGCTCGCCGGCCTCGGTCGCGCCACCGTGCTGGACGCTCAGGGTGACGGAGCCGCGCGCCGTGAACTTGATCGCGTTGTTGAGCAGGTTGAGCAGCACCTGCCGCAGCCGCCCCTCGTCGCCCACCAAGCCCTTGGGCAGGGCCGGATCGATCACCGCCCGGACCTCCAGGCCCTTCCCGGCGGCGGCGCCGCGCACGATCGCGAGGCTGTTGTAGACCAGCGCACGCGGGTCGAAGGCCTGCCGGTCGAGGGCGACGGCACCGGCCTCGACCTTGGAGAAGTCGAGGATGTCGTTGACCACCATGAGCAGGGACGCGCTCGACGTGCGCACCAGCTCGGCCTGGCGCTGCAGGTCCTGGGGCAGGCGGCCGGAGGCGACCATCAGGTCGGTGAAGCCGATGATGGCGTTGAGCGGCGTGCGGATCTCGTGGCTCATCGCGGCGAGGAAGTCGGTCTTGGCCGCGCTCGCGCGTTCCGCCGACGCCTTGGCGTCGGCAAGGGCCTCTCCTTGCGCGCGGCGCTCCGAGACGTCGCGGAAGGTGGCGACGATCGTCGGCTCGCCGGCCTGGGCGTCCGGGATGCGCCGGAACACGCCCTCGACCCAGATCCAGCCGCGCGCCTTGTTCCGCGCCCGGTACTCGCACGTCGCCTCCGCCTGGCCGCGGGACAGCATGCGCGTCGCCGCGTAGAGCAGGCCGAGGTCGTCGGGGTGGACGTAGTCGGCGAGCCGCATCGCGCCGAGCTCTTCGGGCGCGTAACCGAGGAGGCGCTCGGAGGCCGGCGAGATGTACGAGCGCCGGCCGTCGTCGTGGCCGAGGATGATCAGCTCGCCGGTGTTCTCCGCCAGCAGGCGGAAACGGTGCTCGCTCGCGCGGATGCGCTGCTCGGCCTCCACCCGGGCGGTGATGTTCCGGGTCGAGGCGACGCAGCCGAGGGGTCGGCCCGCGGCGTCTTGGACCAGGCGGTAGCCGACCTCGACCCAGACGTAGTCCCCGTCCTTGCGGCGGTAGCGCTGGCGCTTCAGCGCCTCGGTCCGCCGGCCGTCCCCGAGCTCCGCGAGGAGGGCGGCGACCGCGGGCCGGTCCTCGGGGTGCACCATGTCGATCGGTTTCGTCCCGATCAGCTCCTCGGGCTCGTAGCCGAGGAGCCCGCGCGAGGCGGGCGAGACGTAGCGGCGGGTGGTGTCGAGGTCGACCTGGACGATCATGTCGCTGGTGTGGTCGGCCAGCAGCCTGTAGCGCGCCTCGCTGTCGATCACGGCGCGCTCGGTCTGGCGCAGGTCGGTCACGTCCATGACGGTCCCGAACACCGCCGTCGTGGCCCCGGCCGCGTCCTGCTCGCACAGGCCGCGGCAGACGATGTCGCGGAAGCGGCCGTCGGACGTGACGATGCGGGCAGCGAAGGAGAAGCTTTGGCCGGTCTCGACCGCGTCCGCGACGTGGCGCGCGACGGCCTCGCGGTCGTCCGGGTGGTAGAAAGCGAGCGCAGCGTCGAGAGAGGGTGGCCCGGCTTCCGGGTCGCGGCCATGGATGCGGAACACCTCGTCGGACCAGAACAGGGCGTTTCCGGGCAGCTCGATGCGCCAGTGGCCGATATGGGCGATCTGCGCGGCGAGGCTCAGCAGGCGGTTGGCCTCCTGCGCCCGGCCCTCGGCCTGGCGGGCGACGCCCTCCTTCTCGGCCAGGGTCGCGTTGGTCCGCGCCAGCGCCGCCCGCTGCCGGCTGCCGCGCTCCAAGCCACGCAGTAGAACGAGGATCACGGCCAGCAGCACGGCCGTCACGATGGCGCCGGCGACCTGGGCGTGCAGCCGCTCGGCGGCCAGCGGAGCCATCACCGCGTCGAGGGATTTGCCGACGTTGACGATGAGCGGCAGCGTCCCGACCGAGCGATAGCCGTAGATGCGGGTGACGTGATCGTAGGGACTCGCCATCCGGAACGAGTCCGAGGTCTTTTGTTGAAATTGTTGGAAGTATTTGCTGGGCAGGTCGAGGGTGCGGGTGTCCAGCTCGTACATGCCCGCTGTCTGTGGCGCGCGGGCGCGCACGAAGCCGTCGTTGCCAACGAGGGCGATGCTGCCCTGGGGGCCGAGGTCGAAGGCCTTGAACTGGCCGGCCAGGTAATCGGGATCGATCGAGGTGACGATGACGCCGGCGAAGCGTCCGTCGGGGTGGGCGAGCCGCCGCGCCACCTGCATCACGTAGGCGCCGGTGATCCGACCCTTCAGCGTGCGATCGATGTAGAGGCCCTGGTCCGGGTTCGCGGCCAGCGCCTGGAAGTACGCCCGGTCGCGGACGTTGATGCGCGGCGAGCCCGCCGGCAGCGGCGTGCGCGCATAGAGAAGGTCCCCGTGCTCGTCGAACAGGGTCATCTGGTGGACGACGTGCTCGAGGGATGTCGCGCGCCGGAGCCAGGCGTGGAAGTCGAACGTCTTGGGGTCGCGGAAGAAGTCGTCGGCGATGAAGCCCATGACTTGGTCGACGCCGACGAGGAGCCGCTCGACGTGCTGCTCGACCCCGACCGACAGGTTGACCACGTCGCGGGTCGCCTGCTCCCTGGCGGTCTGCTCGCGCAGGTGCAGGTGGTACGACAGGCCGACCCACACGACGGCGATCGTGAGCAGGCCCGCCACGAGGACGAGGATCTGGAAGGCGTCCGTCGCCGGGCGCTTGGTCGGGACGGTGGCATCGGGCTGCGCCCGATGCGACGAGGTTGACATAAGGCGGTCCGAGATCGAGCAAGCCGGCACCCGCCCGTTCGAAGCCCGGTCGTGCCGGCTCCGCGTTCGGGTGCTCGCGCGAACAAACGGAGTGCGGTCGGCGAAATCCAATCACGTCCCGAAGACCCGCCGCGATCGCAGGCCGATGTTGCAGGCGAGGAACACGTCCGCGCCGCACCCGTGACGGCCCGGATCGGGCTGGCGGAGATCCGCCGCGTCTCACCATCCGCCGCCCGTAGGGGCGCACCCCGGGACTTGGCCGAAGGGGGCGAATGTGCAACGCCTGATTGGCGGCGGCGGCTATCCTGCGGCCGGCCGGGCGGACGAAGCCATGGAACTCCTGATCGTCGACGACCACCCGCTGTTCCGCGAGGCGCTCGCCAGCACGATCGGGCTGTCCTACCCGGAGGCGGTGCTGCACGAGGCCGACGGGATCGCCTCGGCGTGTGCCGTGCTCGCCGCCCACCGCGACATCGAGCTGACGCTGCTCGACCTGTCGATGCAGGGCGTCTCGGGCTTCGACGGCCTCGTCACCATCCGCGCCCGCTTCCCCCGCGTGCCGATCCTGGTGGTCTCGGGCCACGAGGAGCCGCGCATCATGCGCGAGGCGTTGCACCATGGCGCCGCCGCCCACGACGACGCCGGCCGCGTGCTGACCCATCGTGCGCGTCGCGCCCTCGATCTGGAGCGCCACGTTCCACAGCTCGCGGTTCTTGTCGCGCCAGGCTGCAATCTCCGAGACCTCCTCGGCCGCCTGGGCGAGCTTGACGGGCTGGCCCGCCTTCTTCGGCACGAACTTGGAGCAGCGATACTCCTCCTCGGGCATCTCGAACGCCTTCGCGACGCCGCCCAGCGACGAGGCCGCGCCCATCGACATGAAGTTCGACACGCCGGCCACCCGCGCCTTGCCATACTTGTTCAGCAGGTAGGTGAAGACCTCGTTGCGGCGGGTGGACATGAAGTCGAGGTCGGCGTCGGGAAGGTCGAGGCGTTCCGGGTTGATGAAGCGCTCGAACAGAAGGCCGAAACGGATCGGATCGCAGTCAGTGATGCCCATGAGATAAGCGACCAGAGAACCGCCAACTGAACCGCGTCCGGGGCCGACAGCAATGCCAGCTCCCTTGGCAAACAGAACGACATCTTGAACGAGTAGGAAGTAGCCGCAGAAGTCGAGGTTCTTGAGGACGGATAGCTCATACTTGAGGCGCTCCTTGTAGATGCCGGCCTGTTCGTCCTTCGTCGGCTTGTGACCAAAGACCTCGTTCGAGAAGCGCTGCGACCAGCCCTTCTTGCACTCGGCGACGACGGCCGCGAACTCGTCGGGCGCCATCACGGGGAGCGTGTGCTTGGACTTCGCCCAGGCGTAGGTGACGCGGTCAGCCAGGGCCTCGGTGTTCTTGAGACCCCGCAGGAAGCCATTTCCAGCCCCGCTGACGCCCCGGAACTCCTTGAGACGGGTCTGGGCAGCCTTGCACAGCTCCACGAGCTCCTTGAGGCTCCTGGGGTGCAGGTCGCGGGCCGCGTTCATCCAAGCCCAGGGCTCGGACATCTTCACGTTCCGGTAGATCGCGTTCATCACGTCGGCCGCATCCGCCTCGCCCTCGCGGTAGAGGGTCGGCACGGAGACGAGCGTGGGAAGATCGAGCTCCTCGGCGAGCGCGAGCGCCCGGACGTTGAGTGTGTCCCAGTAGGGCGTGTTCACGGGGACGAGCGTGCAAAACACATTAGAGCGCGACACAGCGTCGGCGCAGCGCTTGAGCACGTTCGCTGCGTCAGCGTGAAAGACGACGCTGTGGGCGTCGCTTGACGCGATTGCGACGTCATCCGCAGTGACGCTGTCGAGCGCATCGTAGAGATCAGCGAACGACACCTTGGGCGTGTTGTAGAAGCGGTCCTCGGTGTTGGCGAGCGAGAGCAGCTTGAACAGCGCCATCAGCCCGGCGCCGGACAGGACATACCAGGTCACGAAGAACTCGGGCGGGGCCTTCTTGTCGTCCTTCATCTTGCGCCAGGTGGGGTCGTCCACGAGGCGGATGCGACAGCCGATGATCGGCTTGATCCCGGCAGCCTGCGCCTTGGTGGTCAGCTCGGGGAGCCCCGTCACCGACATCGTGTCGGTCAGAGCCAGCGCCTTCGCGCCGACGGCGCTCGCGTTGGCGACGAGCTTGTCGATGGCGAAGATGCTCTCGCCGAGAGAGAATGAGGAGCGGGCTGCCAGAATCGAGTGCATGTGGTTCCTCAGCCCTCCAGGGGCTTCCAGTTGACGATCTGAACGGCCTTGAGGCCCTTCTCCTTCGCGATGATCTCTTCGGTCGCCAGCACCTGCTGGAGCGTCCGGAGATCGGGCAGACCATCGACGTTCACGCGAGCGTGGCGCTGGAAGCCCTCGGCGTCGTCGAAGACGTAGACGATCAGGGTGCGGCGCGGCGGGACGACGGTCTCGACGGCATCCGACGGCTCGGGCGCCGCAGCGCGCGCTTCGACAGCCGCCTTGCGCCGAGCGGCGCGGTTCGTGGTCTTCGGGGTGTCCATCAGTTCCTCGACAGGGTGAGGCGGCCGTTGGCCTCGTGTGCTGCACCCAGGTGCGAGAGCGCCTGGAATGCCTGGGTCGCGTGGGCGGCCGCCGTGCCCTCGGACCAATTCAGCTTCTTCTGGAAGGCGATCGACAGCGTCTTGCGGTCGATCCCCTGCGGCATGTGAAGGATCAGGTGGCAGGCCACCCGCAGGAACGCCGGCTTCTCGTTCAAGAACGGGTTGCGGCCCTCGCGCAGGGCTTCCGTCACCCGGATGCCGGCCTTCTCGATGCGCTGGATCAGCTCATCGACCTTCTTCGGGAGGGTGTCGGTCAGCACCTGACCGATCGCAGCGACCGCGACCTCGGTCTCGGCCACGGGCTTCCGAACCCGCTTCTCTCGAACGGTGATCCCGAGCTCCAGGCGACGGCGCGCAAGCTGCTCGGCGCCGGTGATCTCGCACTGGCCCGCGAACGGGCAGGTGCTGCACTCGGGCGAGCCTGCTTTGAAGGACAGGGCGAAGCCGTAGCAGCCTGGGGCGAGGGACAGATCAGTCATTGCTGAGTGATTTCCGATTGCAAGGTGACGCCGAGGGCTTTGACCTCGGCATAGATCCGGTTCCGTTCCGCCCGCTCCACGCCCATCAGGTCGAGCACCAGGTTGCCGGTGATCGTCTTCGGGCTCTGCGTGGCGATGCCTCGGCTCCGCGCGTGCGCGGTGCGGGCGTTGATCGCGTCGAGCTCCTCGTAGAGGGCCGGCGGCGGGTTGAGCAGCAGCTCCACGAACTGCGCGGCCGGAACGGACAGCTCCGACATCGCGCGCTCATACATCTGCTTGTCCTCCAGCGCCTCATCCTGGCGCTGGCCCATGTCGGCGACGAGCCACTCGTGACGCTCGCTGCCCTCGTCGTCGCTGCCGCCCTCGTCGAGGGAGTAGGCGTTGATGGAGTGACCGATCTGCTCGTCGATGAACCGATTGGCGTGGTTCATCATGCCCCGCGCCAGATACGCGGCGAAGGGCACGCCGAGGTTCGGGTTGAACTTCTGGCTGGCGATGACCCAGGCGAGGTTCAGCTCCGCAATCACGTCTTCCAGGGTGACGCTGACCGCGCCGGCCGCGTGGGCGCGCCGCAGATAGCGCGGCGCCGCCTTCTTGATCTGGGTCTCGCTGTCCTCGAAGCGCATCAGCCGAACACCCGCTGCGCGAACTCCTCGATCACCTTCTTGTCCACCCGCGACAGGCGGTTGGTAAAGGCGAGCTTCATCCCGGCCGAGTAGTCCGAGCCCTTCATGATGCCGATCTTGCCGGCCGAGATCAGCTCGCGCGGGGAGACCGTCGCACCGACCTTGCCCGCCTTGAACGCCTCGCGCACGTCGTTGGCGAACTTCACGATCTTGGCAGCATCCTCCTTCTTGAGGCCCGCCTGGCTCGCGACGATCGCGGTCTCGACCTTCGCTTCGAGATACTCGACCTCGCAGGTGATGCCGAAGCGCGAGTAGTTCGCGGCGTTCTGGATCTGCGTGCCCTGGTAGAGGCCCGTCTCGTCGCCCGAGCCGTTGGTGTTGCCGGTCGCGCAGATGCGGAAGTTCGGGTGCGGCTTGACCACCCGCAGGTGCGGCGGGGCGTCCTTCACGACGAGCGACTTGCCCTCCAGCACCGGCTGGTAGACCGAGAGCACGGACGGCATGGCGAAGTCGTATTCGTCGGCGCAGTAGATGTAGCCGTTGAGCATGGCGTCCATCAGCGGGCCGGGCTGGAACAGCGTCGCGCCGTCCTGCACGACATACTGGCCGACGAGATGCGCCTCTTCGGTGTTGATGGTGTGCTGCACGCGCAGGAACGGACGATTCGTCCGGGCGCAGACCTGCTCCAGCGCCGACGTCTTGCCGGTGCCGTGATAGCCCCAGAGGTAGACGTTGATGCCCATCTCGAAGCCCATGAGGATGTTCTTCGTGAGCTCCAGGTCGAAGATGTAGTTCTTGTCGACCTCGGGCACGAGCGCCTGGCTCGACGCGTCGAGGCTCTTGCCGCAGCTGACCTGGATCGCCTGCCCGCGCTTGTTCAGGACGGCGGGCGCGCTCGCATCGACGCCGAAGACCTCGTGCATCGGGCGGCGCTCGAACACGCCGGCAGCGGCTGTGCCGGTCGAGATCGCAGCGGTCGAGGTCACGGCCTTCTCAGCCTGCTTCTGCGCGAGCATTAGCTCGGCGTAGGGCGAGAGCACCGGCGCGCCGGGGAACTTCGCCCGGTAGGCGTCGAGCGTCATGCCGGGGTGGCTGGTTTTCAGGTGGTTGGCGACGACGTGGACCATCGCGCCGTCCACGAGGCACTCGATCTTGTCGGACTTGGTCGGGGTGGTGATCTGGGCGGCAACGGCAGTCATATCGTGCGGGCTCCTCGTGCGCTTCGCTGTGTGCGTCTCTGTTGCAAGATCAGTTATCGCTGATCTCTCGCGGGTTCGCAAGTCACCGCTGACTGATGAATGTGAACCCGTCGAATTTGCGGCGTGGCTACTGCGACTTGATGATGATGAAGCCGACGACGATGAGGGCGAGGACCACACCTGGCGTGCCGGCAACCGCCTGGATCGCGGCACCCATCATGAGGATCATCGCCCACTTGAAGCTCAAGCCGAGCCACATCAGCAGGGCGACCATGATGGCGAAGGCGACGCCACCATACACGAGCCCTAGGGCGAGTTCGTGAGGTATGAGGCCCCTGAGACCGAGACCAGGACCGGCGTCGGCGCGTGTGCGCTTCGGCTTGACCAGGCTATCGACCGAGACCGTGGTGCGATTGTAGACCCGGTTGTAGAGGGCCTTCTTCGGATTGGTGAAGATGCCGTATCCGCGCGGCGCCTTGATGCCCATGCTGTGACGGACATATCGCTTCCAGGACGTGCGTGCCGAGATGCGGCCCCGGATGCTTGGTCTGCGAACCCCAAAGCGCATGTGTGCTCGTCCTCCTCTGCGTTTGTCGATGGCGTCTCTGTAACTGTCAAGCTAGCTCATGCGGTGAGAATCCGCTTGAGCTCCTGCATCACCAGGCCCGGCAGCTGGTTCACCTGGTTGAGGACGAAGTGCTTCGGGTAGAAGTGGCGCACCGCGTCCGACAGGATGCCGATGCCGACCGTCTCGACGCCCATGCGGGCAGCGGTGGCGATCGTCCGCTTCAAGTGCGCGATCTGCTGGCCCATGTCGCCGTCGGCAGCGGGCTGGCCGTCGGAGAGCACGATCAGCACCTTGCGCTTCTCGGGGCGCTTGAGGATGCGGGCGAGCGCATACTCGACGCTCTCGCCGTCGACGTTGGCGTTCTGGTAGCCCATGTGCGGGGCGGCCGCGAACCGCTGCTTGATCTCGGGCGTGATCCGCTCGTCGAAGCCTTTGAAGATCGGCATGTAGATCGGCATCACCCGCGAGAACTCGATGCCGGTGCGGGTCGCCTCGATGTCGGCTTCCTTCTGGGCCGCGTTCGAGTAGGCGGTCGTGAAGCCGAGAACCTCGTGCTTGATGCCGACCCGCTCCAGGGTCGATGACAGCGCGTAGCTCGCTGTCATCGCGGTCTTCATCTTGATGCCCCACATCGAGCCGCTGTTGTCGTTCAGGAGCGACACCACGACGTCGTTGGACTTGTTCTCGTGCATCCGACGGAACACGCGGTCGTCGCCGGCCAGGACCCGGTGGAGACCCGCCGAGTGCAGCCGACCCGACTTGTAGCCCGGCACGCGGATGACCTGGCTGCGAGCAGCCATCATGCGCTGGATGTCCTTCTGCATGACACCGGTCATGCCGCGCGTCTCATCCTCCAGCTCCGTGACCCACTTGTCGTTCCAGCGGCCGTCCTTGACCGCCTTCTCGCTGTTGTCGATGGCGAGCGGGGCGATCACGTCGAAGTCGCGGGTATAGATGATGTAGTCGGCGTCCATGCCGGCCGAGAGAGCGTCCTCGGAGATCTTCTCGGCGAGCAGCTGGTCGAAGTCGGGCACGTCCATCTCACCGAGATCCTCGGTGCCGCCCTGGCCGTCAGGATCGCCCTCGGCGGTATCCTGGGCCTCGTCGTCCTTCTCGACGGACGCCTTCTCGTCCTCGCCGTCCTCGGGCTCCTCGTCGCTGCTGCCAGGCTTCTTGCCGGGGAGCTTGGGCTCGTCGTCACCCTCCTCGTCCTCATCGGCAGAGGCGGTGTCGTCGTCCTCATCCTCGTCGTCGTCGGACGGGGAGGGCGCGGCCGGGCCGTCATCATCATCCTCGTTGTCAGCGTCGGCCGCGCCGTCGGCGTCCTCGTCATCCTCGTTGTCGAAGAGGTCGTCGAGCTCGCCGCCCTTGCCCTCGTCGTCCGAGAACGTCTTGTAGGCGTTCCAGAGCTTCTGGTCTTGGATGTCGATCGCAACGGACATTTAAGCAGCCTCCCCGAAACCGGTCTTGAGCTTGGTCATGGCGCGGTCGTAGACCTGCTCGATCTCGTCGGCGGGCTTCTTCATGCGCTTGGCGATGTCGGCGAAGTCCTTGCCGCGATCGATGCGAGCGGTGAGCACGCGACGCTCGATGGCCGTGAGCGGGTCCTTGCCGCCCTTGCCCTTCTCGAACTTGCCGTCCTCGCCCTCGTCGTCGTTGTTCTCGGTGCCGGCCTCGTCGTCACCCTCGTCCTCGTCATCGCCTGCCGGCTCGTCGTCCTTCGGCTCGGGCTTGTGCTTCGCCTGCGGGGCAGACGGCTTCTCGGCCGGACCCTCGCCTTCGTCCTCGGGCGTCTTGCCCTTGCCGCCGTTGGGATCGCCCTCTTCCTCGTCCTCTTCGGGCTCGGGTGCGGGCGTGGGCTTCTCGGGCTTCTTCTGCGCCTTGAGGAGGTTCGAGATCTCCTCGGCGAGGTTGTAGCTGTCCTCGCTCGACGCGATCTTGACGATCTTGCCCTGGATCGGCCGGATGCGGTCGATCTTCGCCTTGAGCTGCGGGTGGTTCCAGATGTCGATCTTGTCCAGCCACTCCTGGAAGATCTTCTGGCCCGACCAGGCGCGGGCGATCGGCACGATCATCACGCCGAACATCGTCGCGGCGTCGCCCTTGTCCTCGGCCGTCTTGAACGCCGGGAGGCTGATCTCCGCGATGAAGAACTCGTGCAGCTTGGCGAGATTCCAGCCGGCGCCCTTGAAGGTCTCCATCTGCTTACGCTCGATGAAGGTGTCCTCGAAGATGTTCCAGTAGCTGTGGAAGCGGTCGCCGCGCTCGTGGGCCTTCTTGGTCCACTTCCAGTCGGTATGCAGGACGTGCCCGACCTCGTGGTCGATGAACCCCTGGATCGCGAGGATCAGCTCGGGGCTGGTGTTGTCCGGGATGTGCGGGATGTTGACCCGCTCGGGCTTCATCGTCTTCGGATTCGTCGCGACGTAGGCGCGGGTGCCGCGCTGCGTCACGAGGAGCTTTTGCCCGGCGAGGAGTTGCGTGAGCTTGACGACAACTTCTCGGAGGACCAGAACGTCTCTATTCATCTGTGCGCCTCTTAGTCACTGCTGACTGATTTATTTGTAGCGCACTATCAACGGCTACAAAATAGGGATGATGATGGAATCAGAGCTGGACGTGATGAGAATGATGCACGGCCCGTGCTTCGGATGGATACCGGAATACTGCTCGACCGATCCCATCTCCGCGAACTTTTTCTGCTCCAGCTCGGACACGACATCGAGCGCCGCTTCCTGGGTGACGTGAAGGACGGTGGGATTGAACGGCGTGATGTAGAGCAAGGCGTCGAGATCGTTGGTAGGCGTCTCGAACGGGGCAGACGACGGGACGAGCTTGAGGGCGGCGCTGGACATCGAAACGTGGACCTTTCAGGGGACTGGGCGTATGTAGTCAGTCGTGACTGACCTTTTCAAGGCGAAAAATGGCCGCACGAGGGCGTGCGGCATCCCTGCAACACGGTCTCGACGCGCGGAAACTCCGCGCATCGCCGTCTGTCTTAGGCGCTCTGGGCCACCTTCTTGGCAGCTGCGCGCTTGGTCAGGATCTTCCGGTAGCTGTCGGCCAGCTCACGGACTTCCTTGTCGCCGAGATCGAGGTCGTGACCCTCGTTGGCCTCGCGCAGGGCTGCGATGACCTTGCGCTCACCCGAGGTCGTGATCTGCCCGAGCATCTTGTCGATGACCTTCGGATCGTAGCCACCGGGCTGCTCCATCTGGAGCCGAAGCAAGTGGTTGGGATCGACTTCGAGGGCGTCTGCTAGTGCTGGGACCTTGTCGAAGGGGACCTTGGTCTCGCCGCGCTTGAACATTGAGAGGATGTTGGGCTTCTCGTATCCCGCTTCTAGCGCGATTTCCCGCTGAGATTTGCGCGAGGATAATTCGTCTATGCGCCTGCGCAAGAACTCCGCCATCCGGGTGTTCTCGAAGGGCTTACCAGAGGGAGTTAGCGACACGTCAGGTCTCCTATATTATATGGCTGATCGGATTCATTTGCTCTGATCTGCTGCGTTAAGTGAATTTCTTCATGAGACGCAGAGAACATATAGCGATCAATCAGCGGCGTGTGCGTGGCAAAGCGCAGTTTGCAATTGTATCGACCAACCATACATCGCCATGATATGTCAATACTGACTGTGCTCGATTTTTCGTCCGAAATGGTTTCGGACCGGTTTCCAACACGAAAAATCTTGGCCTTTTCGTCGGTCTAGCTATGAGGTTGTTCATCGAAGCAGGACCATGAATACCGTTGCGATTCGAGAGCCTTAGCCTACGTCGCGAGATCCTTCACGACGGTGCCCCACCGGAACCTAGGTCGCCATTTGGTAGCCTTGTAGTTTTTTCCGTAACCTCTCATGGGCGTTCACAGGATAGTGTCTCGATCCATCGTCGTCAGGGGCCGAACCGTGGGAACAGGGTGCCTCTTCAAGGTTGTCAGATCCGAGCTGCCCGCGCGATCCTGCGGCTGTCACTGAAAGAACTCGCGAAGGTGTCAGGCGTTTCTGACAAGACGTTGCGTCGGTGCGAGAGCGTTGATGGCGTGCCACCCGTCCACCGGAACACCCTGCATCGTATCCAACAGGCGTTCGAGAACCAAGGCGTTGCCTTCATCGACAGCGTCGAGGCGATCGGTCCCGGCCTCTATCTCACCTGGAACCCCATCTTCGACAAAGGCCCGTCCATCTGTGGGATTGCGGATGAGAAGCCGTTCCCCGATAGAAGCGGCGAGCCATAACTTGTTGATAACGCTGTAAGTTCCATAAGATACCTTATGCGAACGGCGCCTCACACGCCCAGAAACCGGGCCGAACTCTCGGACGGTCGGGCGTGCAGATAGCGCCCCGTGGTTGCGACACTAGCGTGCCCCAGCGTTGCCTGCACGAGATGGATCGGGGCGCCCCGGTCGAGGCTGTGTGAGGCGTGAGCGTGGCGCAGCCAGTGCGCTGAGACCTCGGTCGAGAGCCCTGCCCTGGCCGCTGCTGCCTTCACCACCCGATGCACGGAGCTGGGGTCGAGCGACCCGCCCTTCTTCGATCGGAACACCGGAGCGTCAAGTTCGCTTTCCGCGCGCAGCTTCGTGAGCTCCTTCCAGGTTGCGCCAGACAGCAGCACCACCCGCGTCTTGCCGCCCTTCCCGAACACCGTCGCCTGCCCGGCCTGGTCACGCGCGACGAGATCGCGCCAGCGCAAGCCGCAGACCTCGGAGATCCGCAACCCGCCGCCGTAGAGCACGGTCAGCAGCACGCGGTTTCGCATGACGGGCTCCTGCCGGATCAGCAGCAGCGCGTCCGCTTCCGACATGATGCGCTCGGCGAGCGTGTTCTTGATCGGCGGCACCTTCACCGCTGCGCCGATGTTGAAGCGCAGGTAGCCGACCTCCTGAGCGAAGGTGAGCAGGCTTTTGAGCGCCGAGGCCGTGAGCGCGACCGTGGCCGACGATCCGGTTCGGCTCGCGAGGTAGCCTTGCAGGTCGGCGATCCGGATCATGGCGAGCGGCCGGCCGACCCAGGCGAGAAACCGGAACGCCTCGCGCTCGTAGTTGCGCCTGGTGTGCCGGCTCGCCGACCGGGCGATCCAGAGACGGACCATCTGCACGTCGTCGTCGGCCTGGGCCGGCTGTTGAGCCTCGACGGGCTCCGCGACGAGAACGAGGGCGTTGCTCATGCCGTTTTCCTCTGACGCAAGATAAGCGTTCTTGTCTTGCGTCGGCTCCAGACCGTCAGATCGCCGTGTGAACCGTTAAGAAACGCTTGTTGCCACGCTACCCAGAATCGGTCCATGGCTAGTCCTGTGGCTAGAATCGGAAGGCCCCGATGAACGCAGAGGAACGGCTCGCAGAACTCATGGCCGGCGATCAGCGCCGGCAAGCGCGCAGGCGTTCGGCCCTTCGGGAAAAGGGCATGACGCAGCAGAACGTGTGGGTTCCAGCCGAGCTTCGCGACCTCATCGACAAGTCGATTGCGGATGGACGGTTCTCGAACCGCTCCGAGGCGATCTCCTGGGCGCTCCAGAAGGCCTTCAAGGAAGCGAACGCAGCATGACGTAGCGGCAAAAGCAAAACGGCCCCGAGGTTGGGGAACCTCGGAGCCGTTGGGACCAGACATCCTTGGGAAGGAGCCAGGCCGGGTTTGCACCGCCTTAATGCTCCCTTCCCTCGCATTCGTCAAGAACTCCCTTCGGGGAGATCGGTCCCGCTTTGCCTTCTCAACGGAGGGTTGAAGTGGAAACGGGGAACACCGGTCAGCGTCCACTGACTGTTCAAACAATTCGCGGTCGACGACAGTCACTAGATACTGATCGAACCGTGAGCCGGAAGGAGCTGTCTGGTTGCGCGCGAGAGGCTGCGAAGGCCCTCAAGTTGCGCCCGAGCCTTCGCGCTGTCCTCTCGGAGCTCTGCGCCGTGTGGGGCGAGCAGGAGTGGTCTCGCGTCCTGGTCTGGCCCTCGAACGACTATCTCGTCGGGCGCACCGGCCTGTCGGAACGCGGCGTGCGCTACGCTGTGCGCGATCTCGTGCGCGAGGGCCTGGTCACGGTGAAGGACTCGGCCAACGGAAAGCGCTTCGCGATCCGGGCGCCGGGTGGTGCGATCATCGACGCCTACGGGTTCGATCTGACCCCGCTCGTCGCGCGACGGGGCGAATGGGTCGAGAGGCTCGCAAAACTGACCGCCGAGGTTGAGCGCAGGCGGCGTTCGTTCGACTTTTTGACCTGTGCCCGCAGAGACGTGTCGGAAGCGCTCCTGGGGCTTGCTACGCGACACCCCGAAATATCCTCCCACGATCTCCGCGCGGCGCAGGCGGATCTGGAAGCATCTTCTCCAAACCGCCGAAGCGGGCCTGAGCCGAGCTCGGAGCTGCTCGACGCCTGGTCCGAGCTTCGGGCCATGGTCGAGGAACGGTTCTATCAAGCCGGCTGTGCCGGCAATTCGTGCCCTCACATAGAAACAGACAACGGGTCTCCTAGTGAGCCTTGTAGCAAAAGTCCTCCGAGAAGGGCGGGTCATCCTGTCGATGAGGCGGCCCTGACGCCGGAATTGGTCCTTGACGCCTTGCCTGCGGCGCGGGCGTTCGCGCCCGCTGAGATTCTAAATGTGGCAGAGCTCGTCGACCTCGGTCAGAGCCTGCGGGCTGCGATCGGCGCGCATCAGTCGGCATGGGCCGAGGCGTGCGAATCTCTCGGCCGGCTCAAGGCCGCCCTCCTCGTCCTGGTCGTCACCCAGATCCACGACGACGACGTGACCTCGGGTGAGAACCGGATCCGCAATCCAGGCGGCTACTTCCGGGGCCTGGTGCGCCTGGCGTCGGAGGGCCGCTATGCGGTCGAGACTGAGATTCTGGCGATGCGACGGAGGAGGATGCAGTGATGACGGATGCAGAGAAGATCGAGAACCTGGAGCAGCAGGTGCGCCAGCTCCAGGACGCCATGAAGCTGCTCGGAGAGTTCAACCTGAAAAACGGTTTCTATAAAGCGTGGTTGCAGGCCTACACGGCAACCCATATGCCGACGGATGACCGCGTGGATACGCCAGAGACGGAGCATATGCTCAACGTGTTGCAGTATCTCGGCACCGCGGACAACAAGTGATGGTCGTCAGGGATGGGATTGAACCACCGACCCCAGTCTTATCAGGACTGTGCTCTACCACTGAGCTACCCGACGCCATGGTCGCGGAAGCTGGACTTGAACCAGCGACAACGGCCTTATGAGGGCCGCGCTCTACCAACTGAGCTACTCCGCGAGGGGTTAGGGAAGGAGGGCTTTCGCCCGCAACGGTGAGCCCTCTGGCCGACCGTCCGACAACCCGCTCCCCCACACTGGGATGAGCCCGTCCTTGGGTATCCGCCTCACGTAGCTTGGCAAACGTGCGCGGCGCGGAACAGGGCTCACATAAAAAGGGCGACCCCGTAGGGCCGCCCTATGCACACAGAGGAAACACGACGAAGCGTCGGCTGCCGAAGACCGTTCTACGGGTCGCTCAGAAGTAAGTCAACGGTGACTTTCCTCTGACCGCCCGATTTTATGCGGCGACCTTGAGCTGCTCGTCCTTGTCATCGCGCCACCTGACGAAGCGCGGGTGACGAAGCGAGCCGTCGGGCGTGACCTCGTGATACTCGACCTCGATCAGCCGACCGAGCACGCGCGCCTGCTTCTCGACCGGTCCCAGGAAGTCGTCCCAGATCTCACGCCGCTGCGCGTCGCTGAAACCGCCGCCCACGCGCACCTGCACGCCGGCCCGGTCCACGATCAGGCCGCCCAGCGACCCGACATACTTGCCCTCGCCCTCGAAGGCACCGACGACCCGCAGATCCTCCGTGCTCTCGTTCTTCATCTTCATCCAGAGGAAGCCCTTCTTCTTGACGTAGCTGGCGTCGAACGGCTTCACCATCGCGCCTTCGAGACCGGCCGCCCGGTGCTCGTCGTAGATGGCCTCGATCTCCTCGACCGACTTGGCCGTGCGCAGGTCCGTCATGACGATCGGGTGATCCTTCGGCGCGAAGCCCCGGACCCACTGCGCGAAGCCCCGGCGGATCTTGAAGGGGATCTTGATCTCGGGCGTGTCGGTCGCAAGCATCTGCTTGGCCGGCAGAGCGTCGAACAGGTTGATGACCGAGTCCTTCGCCTGCTCGCTCTTGCGCTTCACGTCGCCCGAGGTCTTGTTGAACGAGCCGGCCGTGATCTCGCTGTCGAGCGCGAGCGACGGGCCGGCGTCACCGCCCAGCAGCTTGTAGTAGACCTCGACCAGACGGCTCGTGGACTGCTCGCGCTTCGCGGTCTCCCAGGCAGCCTGCACCATCGAGACCTGGCCCGGTCCCAGGTGATCGAGCGCCGGGAAGTGGTTGCCGACGCGCGAGAAGAACTTGCCCGTGCCGTCCTTCACGATGCAGAGCGCCCGCAGGCCATCGAGCTTGGGCTCGACAGCGACCGGCCACGCCTTCACGCGCTTGGCCTCGAAGGGCTTGGACAGCATCACGTCGAAGGTGGGCACCGTGCCGGGCAGGACCGTGTTGATGGTCTTCTCGGTGATGCCGCAGCGGAGATCCTTCCGGAGCATCCGCCACAGCAGAGCGGCCGACTGCCCGTCGAGGTCGGCGAGCATCCGCTCGACCGCGATCTTGGCCGCGTTCCCGGTCAGCTCCCGCTTCGAGAGCTGGTGCAGCATGATCCAGGGCTGCGGGTCGTCGCCGCCGAAGCTGCGCGTGCCGGGCGTGGTCGGCGGCTCGGGCGGGGTGATCCCGAAGGTGATGAACGGGTCGTAGGCGATCGTGACCACCTGGCGCACCAGCTCGTCGCCGATGTGCTCGCGCAGGAGATCCTCCTTCGCCGTTCGGGAGGACGTGTTGTCGATCTGGATCAGCAGCTTAAGGACGTCATTCGAGTTCACGGTTCGTTCCCTAGTTGTTGGGGTGGAAGAGGGCGGCCATCAGGAGGAAGAAGCCGGTCCAGGGGCTCACGTCCCAGACCGACCAGGCGGCGAGCCACATGCAGATGCTGAACATCAGGCGGCCTTCTGGGCGGTGAGCTGACGGGCGCGCTCCAGCAGCGACATCGGCTGGGCTCCGCTCGGGGCCGGCGCGGGTGCTGAGACCTTCGGGGCGGGCTTGGGCTTCGGAGCCGGGGCGGGCTTCTCGACCTTCGCGGCCGGCGCCGGCTCGGGCTCTGCGACGGGATCGGGCTTCGGGGCGCTCTGGGCGGCCCGTGAGAGCGCTGCGCCCATGTCACCGCTCATCGCAGCGCGGGTGATGTCGTCGCGCTCTGCGCCCTCCCCTGACGTTCCTACGGGGCCGCTGTCGCGCGAGACCGCTGCGAGCTTCACGCCCGCGATCGGCTTGGCGCGCTTCGAGGGCTTGGCACCCGACGAGGCTGCCTCGTTGGCCGCGATGATCGCCTCGCGCTCCTCGGGCGACGGGTTGTAGGTGTCGATCATGTGGGCGAGCACGATGATCGGCCGGATCGCATCGAGATGCTTGTCCGACAGCGACACGAGCTTGGGCTCGGCCGAGAAGTAGGGGTCGGCCCCGTTCGCCCGGATGTCGCGATTGATCCAGTAGATCGGGCACTTCGAGGACGAGATGCAGGCCTGGCAGCCCTTGCGCTCCGAGCCGCCTTTGGCGCGGGCGACCTTCTGCTCCAGCGAGAAGCAGTCGGCGAGCCGGGTCTCGGCTCCGAAGATCGGGCAGGCGATCCGGGCCTCGTTCTTCTCGGACAGGGTCTTGATGTGCATGTCAGAACATTCCCCAGGTTGGATCCGCTTCGAGCTCGGCGCGCACCTGCGCAGCCTCGTCCGCGAAGCGATCGAGTTCGGCTTGCTCGGCCAGGGCGACCGAGCGGTTGTGGAGAAGGACGGTGAGCCGGCGCTGCGGCTCGCGCAGCGCGACGATGACCTCGGCGCGAGCCATGCGCTCCAGCGCAGCGAACAGCGGCGGCATCCACTCGCGGGTGTTCGGGACGACGACCGCCTCGGACACTACCAGGCGCCCCAGTTCTCGTTCTCGGCGACCTTCTGCTCGACGGTCGGCTCGGCTTCGACGAACTTGTGCTTGGGCTGGTAGCCCTTGTGGACCATCTTGCCGTCGGCGCCCTCCTCCCAGGTCGGCAGGTCCGGGTCCTTCGCGCCGGCCGTGTCGATGCCGGGGACGAGCCACTCCAGCTCCGACTTCATGCCGGTCCAGTAGATCAGCCCGAGAGCCTTGCGGAACGCGTCCTCGTCGTCGGCATCCTTCGAGAGGTCGGCGCGCTGGTCGTAGACGTAGCCGCCCCTCTCCTTCGTGCTGCGCTTGGCGTTGAGCGCCTCGACGGCGAGCTTCGGGTTGGAGAAGCGATGGAACTCCATCTGCCCCTTCTGGCCGCGCTTGCCCCAGCGGTTGACGACGAGACAGCGCTCGTCGTCCGTCACGATCAGGACCTGGTGGTAGTCCTTCTCGTGCGTGCGATGCTTCATGGTGATCTTGCGGATCACGATCGGATAGGCCGACATGCTCTCCTCGCTGCGCTCTGTGTGCGTTCGTTCGAGTTCAGTTATAGCGACGTGCTCGCGGCAAATCAGTCAGCAGTGACTGGTAAAATCACGCCGCGAGCTGGATGCGCTTGGCAGCGCTGTCGCGGGCGAGCTCGCGCCGCGCCTGCGTGTAGGGGTTCTGGAGACGCCACTTCACCGCGAGCTGGGCGGAATAGGGCGTCGCGCCGTAGATCGCCTGCCGGGTGATGGCGCCGTCGCACTCGTTCGGATCGGTGTCGAGCGGCATCAGGGCGATCTTGACCCGCAAGGAGATCTTCCGGAGCTGCTCGGCCGCCTTGAGCGCGGCAGCCAGGGCGTCGGGCGTGCCGTCCCAGACGATGATGACCTCTTCCAGCCCGTGCTTGCGCAGGGTCAGGAAGCAGCCGATCTGATCGCGGCCGTTGGCGTCGCCGTAGGACAGGTGCTTGCCGAACGAGCCGACCGGGGTGATGTCGCGAAGCGCGGGATCGGCATCGAGGGCGAGCTTGAGCCCGAAGACGTCGAAGGCGCCCTCCCCCATCGCGACCCGCTTCGAGCGCACCGCGTTCTGCCCGTTGTAAAGGAACCGGCCGGTGCCCGGCAGGCCCTTCGGGAAGAGGTATTTGGGGTCTGCGTTCCCGAGCACGTCGCGGCCCTGGAACGTCACGAGCTCGCCGTCGAGATCGAACACCGGGATGATGAGCCGCTGCTCGAATTTCTGCCCGCCCTTCGAGCCGTCCTCCTTCGTGAAATTCCACCAGCCGCTGTCGCAGTAGCGAAGGTGGAAGTAGGCAGCCATCTCCGCGTCGATCCCGCGCCCTTCGAGGTAGGTCAGGTTCTGGCCGTCGGGCGTCGGCAGCGGGAAGCTGTCGGGGAGCTTCACGGCGCCCGTGGTGATCGCGACCGGCGTCTTGCGCTTGGGTCTCCAGCCCTGGTCGGCCAGGTGCTGCTTGACGTGCCGGAAGGTCTCGGCCCACTTCGACGCCTTCGGGTCGCCGTGCAGGTGGGTGTGGATGAACCCGAGCTTGGAGAAGCGGGCGTTGCAGATGAAGCAGTTGCCGACGCCGGTCTCGGCGTTCAGGTAGACGCGGTAGCGGCTGTCCCCGCAGGTCGAATCCGGGCACTCCTGGACGTTGATCTGCATCCCGGACGAGCCTTGCGTCATCTTGTAGGCGACGCCCTCGCTATCGAACCACTGTTCGAGGTCGAGCTCCTCGGACAGCTCCTTGATGTCGTCGCTCATCCCTTGCCCTTTCTGCGCCGCTTGCGACGCTCCTTGCGGTAGGTCTCCTGGTAGTCGAGCGCCCCGAGGGGGACGCCCGGCGAGCCGGCGCGACGGTAGGAGGCGAGCGCCTTCGCGTAGGCGACGCGCGCCTCCTCCGACCACGAGAGGACGGCCGCGAACTCGGCCGTCACCTGCTGGGGCGTCATGGGCCAGCTCATCAGAACCCCACCGAGATGACCGACTTGATGAACTGCATCCGCGACCGGTCCTGCTTGACCCGGATCACGAGGCCTTCCTCGCCGTTGCGGTGCGCGACGAACTCGATGCGCGCCTCGTTGATCGCCTTCTCGTCCGTCGTCGCCGAGATCGCGATGACCACGTCTGCGATACGGATCTTGTTGTAGTCCTCGGCCACGTCGGTCGCTTTGACTGACGTAGACTTGGCGCCCTCGCGGTTCGTCTGCGTCGCGGTCAGCATCGCAGCGTTTTCCTCGAACGCGATGGCCCGGAGATCCAGCCAGATCGACTTGGAGTTCTCGATCGGGCTGTCGTTGCGGAACTCGGGCGCCATGATGTCCGCGTAGTCGCAGATGATGAGGTCGAAGATGACGCCCTGCGCGCGGTAGCGCTGGAGGATGCGGCGCATCTGCGAGGGCTTGAGCGTGCCCGACGGGAACTCGTGGACGATGAACTTGCCGGCCTTCGCCTCGGCCGCCTTGATGAGCGCCTCGACCTTGAACGGATCGTCGTTGAGACCCTTCATCAGGGTCTCGGAGATGTTCGCGTCGAGACGATCCGCAATGATCCGCGCGGCCACTTCGAGCGTGAAGTAGATGACGTTGAAGCCGGCGAAGGACGCATACTTGCCGAAGTCGGCGATCGACATCGACTTGCCGCCCTTCGCGGGCGCCATCATCGCGTTCAGCTCCTTCCGACCCCATCCGCCGTGGTAGAGCATCTTGTCGATCTCGGGGATGCCGGTGGTGATCCCGTCCTTCTTGAGCGTGCCCGTGGCGACCGCGACGCGGTGCTTGGTGCGGTTCCCGATCTCGGCCCAGTAGTCGTAGGCGCCCATGTCGTCGTTCGCCCCGACGAGGCGAGCAGCATCCATGCGCTTGCCGGCGCGGTCGAAGTCGCCGGCTTCGAGATCCTGGGCGGCGCCGAGGATCGCGTCCTCGATCGCACGGTGCCGGGCGAAGGTCGCGACCTCCTCGACCACGAAGTCGCGGTCGGAGATGTCGGTCGTGAGCAGGTCGCGGATGCGCTCCTTCACGTCGTCGACCATGTCCTTGCGGATGATCTTCTTCGCGATGGCATCCTTGGTCAGCTTGAACAGCGTGACCTTGTCCGGCGCCTTCTTGTAGGTCTTGAAGTAGTCGCTCGCGAGCTTGACGAGGACTGCGGTCGCCGTCTCCTCGAAGAAGAACGGCATGATGAGGCCGTCGGTGCGGTTCGCGAACCCGGTGTCGCGGACCACCATCGCGGCGATCTTGTTCTGGAACTCGATGTCGAAATCGTAGCGCGCAGCCGCAACAGCGGGCGTCGCGCCAGTCTCGGCCTCGTCGGGATCAACGTGCGCCGTCATGCTGGCTTACTCCGCGAACTGGTAGCTGCGGATCGAGTGCTTGGAAAAAGTCACTACTGACTGACCATTCTCGTCAGCGAAACGGACCTTGAGCGTGAACTGATCCGCCTCGGCGAGGTAGCCCTCGATCTTCGAGCCGTCGGTCAGGGTCAGGATGAAGGGCTTGCCGCGACGCTCGCGCAGCTCGTCCTGGTGGTTCCAGGCCTTCGGCTTGGGCGGGGTCAGCTTGGGGCGAGCGCCGATCGTGCGACGCTCGACGTGAGCAGGGCGTGCGTGGTTCATCTGGTGTGCTCTCATGCTGTCGTGAGTGTCAGTTATAGCGAGACGCGCGAGGCGTTTCTCAGCGAACGTCGTCGGCCCGCTGCATGACCTCGGGGCCGAAGCGCCCGACGATCTTTTCGGCTGGCAGCATCTGGGCCGTGTAGACGAGGTTGGCGATCAGACGGGCCGGATTCGAGCGCTTGCCGATCTGGTTCAGGAGCCATTCGTGGTGCGCGTCCTGGATCGGCGAGGCCGCGTAGCGCTCGTTCTTGAAGCGGTCGTCCTTGCCCACGTAGAGGATGCCAGTCTGCCGGTCCTCCCAGGTCTCGTTGACGGCCGTAAGCAGATCGAAGTTGTAGAGATGGCTCGGTCGGGGCAGGTAGTCCTTCTTGCACTTGCGCAGGGACCAGTGCATCGCGATGGCGATGAACACGTCGTAGGGCATCCCCATGCCGTCGGCCATCTGACGGGCCTTCCACAGGCCGACCCGGTCGCGGTCGGCCTGCTTCATGTCGAAGGGATCGGCGCTCTTGATCCCCTTCACGTATTCCGCCTTCGCGCTGTCCATGTTCTCCTTGAACATGCGCTTGTAGACGTCCCGGTAGGCGTCAGCGAACAGGTAGGTCGCGTGGACAGGGTTGAGCCAGCGGTAGTCGAACCACTTGCTCCCCATCAGCCAACGCTCGGGCTCGACCAGCTTCGCTCCGAGTGCCAGCATGATGTCGTGGCACTTGTCGAGAGGCGTATCGAGCCCGAAAATCGCGTCGTCTGCTACCTGATCCGTCATCACTCTGCCTTGAGGAACCTCTCGACGCCGCTGCGGTCGTCGTTGTCGTTGCTCTCGTTATAGCGATCAGCGACAGGCGTTTCGTTGACGCGCTGATTTCCGCTTCCGACCAGTTGTAGAAGGTGTGATGGCCCGCTTTCAGGCGCTTGACGCCTATGCAACATCAGCGGTGAACTGCACTTCCACCTACCCCCAGGCTGGTCACGGCATCTTCAGGACGGCTCGCCGTGGGGCGACAAGGCCTCGATGATGCGGCAGTCGGCGACCGAGCCGCACCCGCACTGACCGATGACGTCCCGCAACTCACTGGCAAGGCGGGCTAGGTCGGCAAGCTTGCGCTCGACCTCCGCCAGATGCACCCGCGCAATCGTATCGACCTCGGCACAGGAACGGTCGCGGTCGTCGGCCAGAGCGAGAAGCTCCCGGATCTGGTCCACCGTGAAGCCGAGGTCCCGGCCACGGCGGATGAAGCTCAGGCGGCGCAAGTGCTCTGGCCCGTAGAGCCGATAGTTGCTCGACGACCGAGGTGGGGTCGGCAGGAGCTTCACCTTCTCATACCACCGGACCGTCTCGACGTGCGTGTTCGTCGCCGCGGCGAGATCACCGATGGTCATGGAGGATGCGTGCGCCACGGCCTTGACCCTGTAGTTGCTACAGGGTGCATGTAGGGTCTCCGACCGCCTGGCGTGAAGCCTGGGGTGGCGGAGCGAGCCACGACAGGGACGGGACCGATGGAAGTGACGGCCGCGGCGACGGCGCTGCGTTATCGTGTGAAGGGCATGGATTGCCCGAGTTGCGCGACCAAGATCGAGACGGCGGTGACCCGCCTTCCGGGTGTCGGGGACGTGCGCGTCAACTACACGGCGCAGGTCCTGGACCTGGTGCTCGACGAGGGCGCGACGCGTCGGGGGGACCTGGAGGAGCGGATCGCCGGGCTCGGCTACGGCGTCGCCTCCCTGCCCACCGCCGCCGATCTCGCCCGAGCCCACGCCAGCGGCGATGCGGTTCCCGTCATTGAGGAGGAGGAAAGCGAGCCACCGGCCTGGCGCAGCCGCAAGGGGTTCCTAGCCCTCGCGATCGCCGTCCTGTTCGCGGTGGGCTTCCTCTTGGACCGCATCCGGCCAGAACTGGCCGGTGAATACGCCTACTGGCCGGGCGCCCTCCTTGGGCTCACCTTCTACGGACGCAGGGCCATCGCCGCGGCACGCAACGGTTCGCCCTTCTCCATCGAGATGCTGATGTCGGTCGCGACCCTCGGGGCGCTGGCCATCCATGCCTCCGAGGAAGCCGCCGTCGTCGTCCTGCTGTTCACCGTCGGCGAGCTGCTCGAAGGCTTCGCGGCTGGTCGGTCCCGGGCCGGCATCAAGGCGCTCGTCGGGCTGGTGCCGAAGACGGCCCGGCTGGTCGAAGACGGCGACGGTGCCGTCCGCGAGGTGCCGGCCGCCACCCTGGTGATCGGCCAGACCGTTCTGGTGCGCCCAGGCGACCGCGTTCCCGCTGACGGGGAGGTCACGGACGGTGCGTCGAGCCTCGACGAGTCCCCCATCACAGGGGAATCCGTGCCTCGGCCGAAGGGGGTCGGTGACACGGTCTATGCAGGGAGCGTCAACGCGGACGGCGCCCTGCAGGTTAGGGTGACCCGGATGCCGTCCGACAACACCGTCGCCCGCATCCTGCACATGGTCGAGGAGGCGCAGGCGTCGAAGTCGCCGACCGCCCGCTTCATCGACCGCTTCAGCGCCGTCTACACGCCGGTCGCCTTCGGGGTCGCCGCGCTGGCGGCGCTCGGTCCGCCCCTTCTGCTCGGCGCTGACTGGGGCAACTGGATCTATCGCGGACTAGCGCTGCTCCTCATTGCCTGCCCCTGCGCCCTCGTGCTCTCCACCCCGGCTGCCATCGCCTCTGGGCTCGCCGCTGGGGCTCGGCGGGGGCTTCTGGTCAAGGGAGGCGCGGCCCTGGAGACTATCGGCCGGGTCCGAACTGTGGCCTTCGACAAGACTGGGACACTCACGGCCGGGCGTCCGAGGGTGACGGATGTCCTGCCGTTCGTCCCGGACATGACGGATCGCACCCTGCTCGGGCTCGCGGCGGCGGTCGAGGCCGGATCGAGCCATCCCATCGCCCGGGCCCTCCTCGAACGGGCGGAAGCGGATGGCATCCCCCTGCGGCCCGTCCGGGACGCCAGGGCGGTGCCCGGCAAGGCCGTCCAAGCCACGGTTGCGGGCCGCATGGTGGTGGTCGCATCCCCGCGCCATGCGGTGACGCTGGCCAGTCTCGCTCCGGAGGCCGAAGCCGCGGTGCAGGCCCTTGAGGAAGCGGGCAAGACCGCCGTCGTCGTGGTCCGGGATGGCGAGGCGCTCGGGGTGGTGGCGGTCCGCGACGAGCCCCGCCCGGATGCTCAAGCCGGCGTCGCCGCCTTGCGTCGGCTCGGGGTCGAATGCGTGATGCTGACCGGCGATAACCGGCGCACCGGCGAGGCGATTGCCAAGGGCCTCGGGCTCTCGGTTCGCGCCGACCTGTTGCCGGGGGACAAGCTCACCGAGATCACGACACTGAAGGAGGCGGGGCCGATTGCCATGGTCGGCGACGGCATCAACGATGCGCCTGCACTCGCCTCGGCCAGCGTCGGCATCGCCATGGGCGGAGGCACGGACGCAGCCCTAGAGACCGCGGATGCCGCCGTTCTCAACGACCGGGTCGCGGACGTGGCAGCCTTAGTCGTCCTCTCCCGCTCGACCCTCGGCAACATCCACCAGAATGTCGCCATCTCCCTCGGGCTGAAGGCGGTGTTCCTCGTCACCACGCTGGCGGGGATCACGGGCCTGTGGCCGGCCATCCTGGCGGACACCGGCGCGACGGTCCTGGTCACCGCCAACGCGCTGCGCCTCCTCCGGGCCTGAGATGATGCCGCCGGTCCGGACGGGCGTTCGGGCTCGACGAGCTCCAGGATGAAGAACTCGAAGGCGTCCGGGCCGTGCTTGGCCCAGGCGCGCTGCAAGTAGGAGTTCTGGTGATCGCCGCGAGCCAGGTAGCTGTAATGAACGGACCAGCGCCGAGTGATATGGACGGCACTACCGATGTAATGCCGTCCGTTATTCAAGTTTAGGATGGCGTATATGCCACTAAGCCGCTTCGTCAATTCTGAGGGTCCTCTTGAGACCCTCATCGTAGACTTCCCGCTCGTCGTTGTCGGCAACAAAACCTGCCGAAACCGGATTTTCATACGCGGTCAAAACGTCCTGACAGAAGCCCGACCGGACCACGTCCTCGCGCGTGAACTCGATCACGCCGACCGAGGCCACCTTGCGCAGGCGCTTCACGGCATCAACCAGCCCGCTCGGGCCGGGGATGTCCTTCTGGGCCGGATCGCCGTTGACCACGACGCGGGTCTCGACGCCGATGCGGGTGAGGAACATCTTCATCTGGCCGGGCGTGGTGTTCTGCGCCTCGTCGAGCAGCACGTCGGCGTGCTTGAGGGTGGAGCCACGCAGGAGCGCCAGCGGCCGGGCCTCGATCTTGCCGGCCTTGATGAGATACTCGGTGAAGCCCTTGCCGAGGATCTCCTCGAAGGCCTCGCGCACGGGGCGGAAGTAGGGCTCGAACTTCTCGTCCAGCTCGCCCGGCAGGAAGCCGAGGTTCTCGCCAGCCTCGACGGCGGGGCGGGTGATGATGACCCGGTCGGTCTCGCCGTCACGCAGGCGCTCGGCCATGCGAGCAGCGGCATACCAGGTCTTGCCGGTGCCTGCGCAGCCCAGGGCGAACGTGCAGGTGTTGGCGTTCATCAGGGCCTCGAAGCGCGCCTGCGCCTCGTTGAGCGGCTCCACAGGGGTCTTGCGAGCCTTCACGGGCGGGACGGCCGCGAACTCCTCGGTGACAAGCTGGAGCAGAGGACCGTGGCCTCCGCGCTTGCCCTTGCGGGTGTCGGTGCGGACGGTGCGGGCGGCGGCCTTACGGGCAGGTGCCTTACGGGTGCTCATGGTAGCTCGACTCCGGGGTCGGGGTGCAGGGAAAGAGAGCGTGCGTGATAAGTAAGCACTGACTGATCTCTGGACGCAAGCAAGAAGTGTCGTGCCCAGAAACGCGAAAGGCCGCCCGTGGGCTGTTGATTTCCGCTGAGAGTTGACCCGGCGGAGCCGGAAGTTTCCATCGAGAAGTGACCCGTGTCTGAACCCACCCCTGGCTTTTTGGTCGGGGGGTCATGGAGTGATCGACATGGCGTTATTGAGTGTCATTCGGCGCTGGGCGTTCCGAGAAGGGATGCCG
>NZ_VRUX01000099.1:0-10925 GCF_008039885.1 Methylobacterium sp. WL103 | reverse complement strand
CATCAGCGCGATGCCCGGGGTGCCGCCGGCGATGGCCGCCGCGTCCACGGCCGCCATCGCCGCGACCGTCATCAGCCGTGCCCCATCCATCGTATCGATCCCCAAAAGTTCGAACGTTTGCTGCCCGCGCGCCACCCAGACACTGCTCAAACAATCGGCCGCCAGTCGAAAAATGCACAAACGATTTGCAGTTCATGCAAGTCGAAGAGGCAGTTTCGACCGATGCCGGTTGAAAACGGCGTGGCGGCCGGACCGGGGGAGTGGTAGAAATTCAGCATCGTCAAGCGCAGGTTGGGCCGTCCGGCATGAAGAAGATCGAAGCGATCATCAAGCCCTTCAAGCTCGACGAGGTGAAGGAGGCCCTCCAGGAGGTCGGCCTCCAGGGCATCACCGTGATCGAGGCGAAGGGCTTCGGCCGCCAGAAGGGCCACACCGAGCTGTATCGCGGCGCGGAATACGTCGTCGACTTCCTGCCCAAGGTGAAGCTCGAGATCGTGCTCTCCGACGCGCTCGTGGAGGGTGCCGTCGAGGCGATCCGCAAGTCGGCCCAGACCGGCCGCATCGGCGACGGCAAGATCTTCGTCTCCACCATCGAGGAGGCGATCCGCATCCGCACCGGCGAGACCGGCCCGGACGCGATCTGACGGCGGCCCCGGCGAGCGGAGCGTGAGCCTCGCTCCGCACCTGCGCAGCGTGGTCGAGGAGATCGCCTACGAGATGCGGCAGCGCTCCGACCGGGGCACGGTCGCGCGCTACATCCCCGAGCTCGCCCGCGTCGATCCGCAGGGCTTCGGCCTGGTGGTGATCGATGCCGACGGCACCATCGCGGCGGCCGGCGACAGCGAGACGCCGTTCTCGATCCAGAGCGTGTCGAAGGTCTTCACCCTGACGCTGGCGCTCGGCATGGTCGGCGACGCCCTGTGGAAGCGGGTTGGGCGCGAGCCATCCGGCAGCCCGTTCAACTCCATCGTCCAGCTCGAACGCGAGCAGGGTGTGCCGCGCAACCCCTTCATCAACGCCGGCGCCATCGCGGTGACCGACGTGATCCTCTCCGGCCACCAGCCGCGCGAAGCCCTGGGCGAAATCCTGCGCTTCATGCAGGCGCTTGCCAACGACCCGACCATCGCCATCGACGAGGCGGTGGCGGCCTCCGAGAAGCGCACCGGCTTCCGAAACGTGGCGCTCGCCAACTACATGAAGTCGTTCGGCGTGGTCGAGAACCCGGTCGACTACACCCTCGGTGTCTACTTCCATCACTGCGCGATCAGCATGTCGTGCCGGCAACTCGCCACCGCCGGGCGGTTCCTCGCCCATTCCGGGCGGAACCCCGCCACCGGCCTGTCCGTGATCCCACCGGAGCGCGCCCGCCGCATCAACGCGGTGATGCTGACCTGCGGCCACTACGATGGCTCGGGCGAGTTCGCCTACCGGGTCGGCCTGCCGGGCAAGAGCGGCGTCGGCGGCGGCATCCTGGCGATCGCCCCGGGGCGCGCCTCGATCTCGGTCTGGTCGCCGGGCCTCGACGAATCCGGCAACTCCCATCTCGGCCGCATCGCCCTGGAGCAGCTTACCCGGCGCATGGGCTGGTCGATCTTCGGGGCGTGACACGCTCTTCCCTCCCTCCTCTGCGGGGAGAGAAGAACGGAAACGAAAAACAGCGCGGACCCGAAGGTCCGCGCCGCTGACGATCCGAAATCCTCGCGATGCCGATCAGGTGGTCGGAACCGACTCGACCGTCTTCAGGATCTGCGAGGCGATCTGGTAGGGGTCCCCCTGGCTGTTGGGGCGGCGGTCTTCCAGGTAACCCTTGTAGTCGTTGTTCACGAAGGAGTGCGGCACGCGGATCGAGGCGCCGCGGTCGGCCACGCCGTAGGAGAACTTGTTCCAGGGCGCCGTCTCATGCTTGCCGGTGAGGCGCAGGTGGTTGTCGGGACCGTAGACCGCGATGTGATCCTCGATCGCGCCGCCGAACGCCGCCATCAGCTTCTCGAAGTAGTCCTTGCCGCCGGTCTCCCGGAGGTAGGTGGTCGAGAAGTTGGCGTGCATGCCCGAGCCGTTCCAGTCGGTGTCGCCGAGCGGCTTGCAATGGTACTCGACGTCGATGCCGTAGGTCTCGCACAGGCGCTCGAGCAGGTAGCGGGCGACCCACATCTCGTCGGCGGCCTTCTTCGAGCCCTTCCCGAAGATCTGGAACTCCCACTGGCCCTTGGCCACCTCGGCGTTGATGCCCTCGTGGTTGATGCCGGCATCGAGGCAGAGGTCGAGATGCTCGTCGACGATCTTGCGCGCGACGTCGCCGACTGCCGAATAGCCGGCGCCGCAATAGTACGGGCCCTGGGGCGCCGGGTAGCCGGCGGCGGGGAAGCCGAGCGGGCGGCCGTCCTTATAGAAGAAGTATTCCTGCTCGAAGCCGAACCAAGCGCCCGGGTCGTCGTGGATGGTGGCGCGCTTGTTCGACGGGTGCGGGGTCTTGCCGTCCGGCATCATCACTTCGCACATCACCAGCACGCCGTTCTTGCGCGTGGAATCGGGGAAGTGGCGCACGGGCTTGAGCATGCAGTCGGACGAGCCGCCCTCAGCCTGCAGCGTCGAGGAGCCGTCGAAGCCCCAGAGCGGAAGCTGCTCGAGGGTCGGGAAGCCGTCGAAGTCCTTGACCTGGGTCTTGCCGCGAAGGTTCGGGACCGGCGTGTACCCGTCGAGCCACAAATACTCGAGTTTGTATTTCGTCATTCCGAGTCTCTCGTCCGTTTAACGATGCGAAGTCCGGGGAAACGCAGCCGCTCCGTGGCCTCCGACGACCGAGACCCCGCTAGCAGGGACCGTGCCAGCGAAATGCCACTTCACCGCCGGTTCCCGCTCACGCGCTACCCTGGCGATCAACTCCGTGTGAACATCCCTTTCCAGGGGAACCGAACCACTCGGTCCGATGACGCACAAGGCGGTGATGGCGCCCAGTCGACCAGGAACGCGCAGGCCGGCGCGCGGAGAAGATTTCCGGTCGCTTCGGTTGGCACGGACGCGTCCCGGGCTGTATGCAGCGCACGTCCGGCGCGCGGCTCAAGTGCGGCGGCCCACGAATCTGAGGAGGACGCCCAAGATGACGACAGCGGCCGAGGTGCTGAAGACCATCCGGGACAACGACGTGAAGTACGTGGACTTCCGGTTCACGGACCCGCGCGGCAAGTGGCAGCACGTCACCTTCGACGTCAGCCTGATCGACGACGAGATCTTCGAGGAAGGCACGATGTTCGACGGCTCGTCGATCGCCGGCTGGAAGGCGATCAACGAGTCCGACATGCTGCTGATGCCGGACCCCTCGACCGCCACGATGGACCCGTTCTTCTCGGCGGCGACCATGGTCATCGTCTGCGACGTGCTCGAGCCCTCGACCGGCGCGCCCTACGCCCGCGACCCGCGCGGCACCGCCAAGCTCGCCGAGGCCTACCTCAAGTCCACCGGCATCGGCGACACGATCTACGTCGGCCCCGAAGCCGAGTTCTTCGTGTTCGACGACGTGAAGTTCGGCGCCGACCCGTACCACACCGGCTTCCAGCTCGATTCGACCGAGCTGCCGACCAACGGTTTTACCGACTACGAGGGCGGCAACCTCGGCCACCGCGTCGCCACCAAGGGCGGCTACTTCCCGGTGCCGCCGCAGGATTCGGCCCAGGACATGCGCGGCGAGATGCTGGCTGCGATGCAGGGCATGGGCGTGAAGGTGGAGAAGCACCACCACGAGGTGGCGAGCGCCCAGCACGAGCTCGGCATGAAGTTCGATACGCTGACGTTGTTGGCCGACCACATGCAGATCTACAAGTACTGCATCCACAACGTGGCGCAGAGCTTCGGCAAGACCGCGACGTTCATGCCAAAACCCGTCTTCGGCGACAACGGCTCGGGCATGCACGTGCACCAGTCGATCTGGAAGGACGGCAAGCCGGTCTTCGCCGGCGACAAGTACGCGGGCCTCAGCCAGGAATGCCTCTGGTACATCGGCGGCATCATCAAGCACGCCAAGGCCTTGAACGCCTTCACCAACCCGTCCACCAACTCCTACAAGCGCCTGGTGCCGGGCTACGAGGCCCCCGTGCTGCTCGCCTACTCGGCGCGCAACCGCTCGGCCTCCTGCCGCATCCCGTGGACGAAGAGCCCGAAGGCCAAGCGCGTCGAGGTCCGCTTCCCCGACCCGATGGCCAACCCCTACCTCGCCTTCTCGGCGCTGCTGATGGCGGGCCTGGACGGCATCCTGAACAAAATCGATCCGGGCGCGGCCATGGACAAGGATCTCTACGACCTGCCGCCGCGCGAGCTGAAGAAGATCCCCACCGTCTGCGGCTCGTTGCGCGAGGCGCTGCAGAACCTCGACCGCGACCGCGCCTTCCTCAAGGCCGGCGACGTCTTCACCGATGACCAGATCGACTCGTTCATCGCGCTGAAGATGGAGGAGGTCATGCGCTACGAGATGACCCCGCACCCGGTCGAGTTCACGATGTACTACTCGCTCTGAGGCCGGGGCGGGCGCGACGCCCGCTCCCCCGACGACCCACCACCCAGCGCCGGAGCCTCGCCGAGGTTCCGGCGCTTCGCGTTTGAAGGCCGCGATGACACCCTTGCTTTACGGATAATATTCCTTTATAGGACTGTAGGCAGATCCGAGGGGTGCAGTCCATGGCGTCAGGCTCGACAGGCCTAGTGCGGGCGAGGTGGCTGATCGCCTCGTACCGCGTGGAGGTCGCCTTCCTGCGGTTGCGTCTGTCGCTGCGTGCGTATCACGCCGACCAACCCCGCATGCCGGCCGGGAACCCGAACGGCGGCCAATGGACGGATGGCGATGCCGGCAACGGGCATGGTTCCGACGACGATGCGCGGATCGTCCATGTCTCGGATGATGCCGACCGCCGGTACACGGTCGTGCTCTCCGAAGAAGAGGCGCGCGGCGGACATACGCTTCGCGAGCATGTCGGCAAGACGGATGCGGAGATGATGGGTCGCGTCCTGGCCAGCAGGAGGACGTTCCCGGTCATCGACTATGGCATACGCCGAGATGGCTCGTTCGAATCCGTAGAGTCTGCGAGCGATTACGTCAATCGCACCTTGGAACAGAATGCTGCGGAGGTCGACGACGTTGCAACTGGTAAAAGGAGCAACGCATTCATAACATCCCGCTTCGGATACAGAATCGGGCGGGAAGCCTACACGGCGGGCCAGCTCGAACCGTATATGCGCACGACCTACGGGGTCGGAATCTTTATCCTGCATGAACCGCGCAGCCCTCGCGGGTACCGCATCTATACCGCCTATCCGCGCGATGACGGAGATTGACATGCAGGCGTCCCTGGAATTCCTCACGTTTGGCCGATGGTTCATACCGGACCTCGATCACGACGCGCCGACGCTGGACGAGAAGTACGCCTTCGTTCTCAACCTCTTCCGCAGCGAGGAGCGCGTCCGGCTGCGGCAGTTCCTCGACCGCGCCCTCCGCGAGGCGTCCGACGCGACGTTGGAGCGGCTGTGGAAGGAGACGGACGCCGACATCTACTTCTTCACCGCGCAGGACCTGCGCGCCTTCCTGGCCGGCGCACGCGACCGGAACTGACGGATCGGGGGCGGACGCCGCAAACGGTAAGGGGGGGAGACGCCATGGCGAAACCGCGCCTCGAACCGACGCCCGAATTCTACCAGTTCGGCCTTGGTTTCCACCAGGACCTCGACGTGAGGGGTAAGACGGAGGACGAGATCTGGGCCATCGTGCTCGATCCGTTCACCGGCCAGGACCGGATCCGCCTGCGCGAGTTCCTCGACAGGATCACGCGCGACGACGTCTCCGACGCCGAACTGCTGCGCCTGTGGAACGCGACGCCGGCCGATTACTGGTTTTCCGATGGCGGCCTGCGCATCATCCTGAAGCAGGCGCGCGACCGGCTGCTTCAGCCGCCGAACCGCCCGTGCCGGCGCAGTCACGACCGCTCCGGTCGGCGCAGAGGCTGACCGGGCGACGACGCCGCGCCGACGGGACGGTCGCACGCGGCACGCATCCGATGCGACGGCGGGGCGGCTGTGGACGCAGGCGGACGCCGACATCGACCTCCCCATCGCGCAGGATCGGTTTTCGCCGACCGAGGCTTCTGTCACCGATCGCAGTTCGCGTGCATTCCGGGCCGGCGCCGGCGGCCGCCTCTGAACGTCGCCTCCGATGATGGTATTTTTAACCCACGATTGCTTTTCAACCCGACGGTTCAACCGACCAACAGACGGGTCCTTCGGCCGATTATCCAATCTTTAGCATTTGTTGGTGCCTATCGCCGTTGCAGATGCAACAGAACCGAGCCACGGCGCTGGCGATGACAGTCTCGAACAGCGTGCGCCGACTCTTCAGGGTCCCCGACGACGAGCCGAACGTGCTCGTCGCGCAGGCGCGGGCCCTATCGCGCCAGGTACCGATCCTGCATACGATCCTGAGCCTGGACGCCATGGGGGTGGCCTACACCCATTACGGCGTGGCGCCGGACGGGCTGACGATCCTGCCGCTGGCGGTCCTGCTGTCGGTCTGCGCCGGCCGCGTCCTGATCTGGAGCCGCACGCACCATCACGCCATAGGCACCGAAGAGGCGTTGCGGCGCCTCAGGGGCACCAACCGGCTCGCGGCGATCCTCGGCTCCGGGTTTGCGATCTGGGCCATCCTGCTGACCCGGTACGGCGACGCCGCCACCAACCTGCACGTGCTGTACTTCCTCAGCATCACGATGATCGCGTGCATCTCCTGCCTGACGCACCTGCGCACGGCGACGCTGATCGTCTCGGCGCTCGCGGTGCCGGTCTCGGCGTACTTCCTTGTGATCGGCGCGCCCGTGGTCCGGGCGGCGGCGCTCAACTACGTCGGCGTCGTCGTGGTGTTGCTGTTCATGCAGTCGGTCTACTACCGCGACTTCCGCCGCCTCACCCGGCTGACCGGGGAGAACCACGCGCTCGCCCACACCGACCCGCTGACCGGCCTGCCGAACCGGCGCTCCTTCTTCGCCGAGCTCGAGCAGGCCATCGCGGCCGCCGACACGGCGGAGACGCGCTTTGCGATCGGCCTGATCGACCTCGACGGGTTCAAGCCGGTCAACGACACCCTCGGCCACCTAGCCGGCGACGCGGTGCTGTGCGAGGTCGGCCGCCGGCTCCAGGACGCCGTCGGCGCGGCGGGCGTGGTGGCGCGCCTCGGCGGCGACGAGTTCGGCCTGATCCTGCACGGCTGGCCGGACCTCGACACCCTCGGCCGGACCCTGTGCACGATCCTGAAGCAGCCCTATGCCCTGCGCGACACCACCGCGCGGATCGGCGCCTCGATCGGCTTCGCGTGCTTCCCCGAAACCGCGCGGACCGCGGAGATGCTCGTCGAGCGGGCCGACCACACGCTCTACCATGCCAAGACCCACGCGCCGGGCACCGCGGCCTGCTTCGCGTTCGAGCACGAGAACCGGATGCACCGGCAGGCTCAGGTCGAGCAGGCGCTGCGCCGGGCCGACCTCGCGGCCGAGTTCCACCTGCTGTTCCAGCCGATCGTCGACGTCGTCGCCGGGCGGGTCCAGGCCTACGAGGCGCTGGCGCGCTGGAACAGCCCGACCCTCGGCTCGGTGTCGCCGGTCGACTTCATCGTGGTGGCCGAGCGCACCGGGCTGATCCACGACCTCAGCCTCGCGCTGCTCCGCAAGGCGCTTGCGGCGATGGCGTCCTGGCCCGAGCACGTGGCCCTGTCCTTCAACCTCTCGGCCTACGACCTCGCCGCCGCCGAGGGCATCGCGACGATCACCGCCCTGATCGCGGAAAGCGGCATCGCGCCCGAGCGCATCGTGTTCGAGGTCACCGAGACCGGCCTGATGCGCGACCTCGTCGACGCCGGCCGCTCGCTCGGCGCCCTGCGGGCGCTCGGCGTCGGCATCGCGCTCGACGATTTCGGCACCGGCTATTCCAGCCTGGGCTACGTCCACCGCCTGCCGATCAGCGAATTGAAGATCGACCGCAGCTTCGTCACCGACATCTGCAGCGACGCCGCCTCGCGCAACATCATCCACTCGATCCTCGACCTCGCGCGCAACCTCCGCCTGCTCTGCGTGGTCGAGGGGGTCGAGACCGAGGCGCAGATGCTCCATCTGCGCGCCGCCGGCTGCCGCTACATGCAGGGCTACCTGTTCCAGAAGCCGATGCCGGCGGCCGCGATCGCCGCGTTCGAGGCCGGCCTTGCGCTGCCGCAGCCGCAAGGCGAAGACCGGATCGCCGCAGCCGCCTGAGCGCCGCCGGGCCCGAGGAGGGGCCGTGCTCGCGTTCGACCACAGGGCGATCGTCGCGCCGATCCTCGCGGAGGGCGTCGCCGCTGTCCGCGCCCTCCTCGAAGCCGGAGGCGTCTTCATGGACGACCGGATCGATTCGGTCATCGCGTCGACGACGGCCGAGGTGCTGCGCGACGGGATGCCCCCGCACCCGGTCGCGTTCGGGCACGACGAATCGCCGGGACGTGGGCGGGACGGGTCACGGCGCCCGGCCGCGCGTGATGGGAAGCGAAGGGAAACGCTTGTCGCCCGGGCTTGACCGCACCACGAACAAATCAAGAACACTCTTGACATATTAAGACTATTAGCCTATGATGCCCCGTCCACGAGCGGAGTGATCCATGGTCGCGCATGAGATCGTCGTCGCGCGGTCGCGGTGGCTTTTGGCGGCTTTGCGCGTCGAGGCGAAGCTGCTTCGGCTCGGCCTCGTTCTTCACGCCTACAACCCGGGCCAATTGCGGGTGCCGGCCGGCCGACCGGACGGTGACCGGTGGACGCGTGAGGACGGCGCCGAAGGCTTTACGACGGGTGACGATGCACGTCTCATCCTCGTCGGCAGCGAAGATGATCAACGGTACAAAGGCGATCTCAGAGCGGAGGAGGGGCGCGGCGGCCACACGCTTGGCAGGCATATCGGCAAGTCCGATGACGAATTGTTCGAGCGCGTGCGAAAATCTCAGTGGCGCTCATTGCTCGCAAACGGAGGGATGAGGCGAGACGGGAGCTTCGAGTCGATCGAATCCGCAAATAATTTTGTCAATCAAACAATAGAATCAAATAAGGAAGCCGTCGATCGCGTCGCTTCCGGTATCGACGATCGTAAGTTCATAGAAAAATCATTCGATCGCAAGACTGGGAGAGAGGCCTATAGCACAAACGAGGGCGTCGTTTATATGCGCGACACGCGTAGCGTCGGCGTTGAGTTGAGACATGACCCTACTTCCCCTCGCGGATTTCGTATCCGGACAGCATACCTTTTAACAGAAGGTGATTGAAATGAAATTATCTGCGGAATTTCGTGAGATTAGCCTGCAATTCTATCAGGATATTCTTGATGACATATCGAGCCAAGAGGAATTGATCAGTACTGTTTTATCGCCCTTGAAAGATGAGGCAAAACGCGCAAGGCTGAGAGATTATCTCAGTTTGGTTACCTCAGATAATTTTTCAAATGATGAACTAAAGAATTTATGGTGGTCTTCGTCCGCCGATATTGTATTTTACGACGGTGCCGAGCTGAGAATTTTTCTCAAACGGGTGCGGGATAGGCTGTAACCCCTACTTTGGAACCCGCCAGAGCGGTCGGGAGTCAGCGAACGCTGAGGCTTATAGCAACAGATGAGGCTCTGTTTATGTCAGGCATAATTGAAGCTCTGGTTTTTGTATAATTCACACCCCAAATTCGGCGCGTGGATTCCGCGTCCGAACACCACATTCACGAAGTGATGGAGATTGACATACAACAACCCCCTGAATTTAAAAAATTCTCACTTCAGTTTTAATCTGGCATATTAGATGATGTTGAAACGGAAGAAGAATTAATTGACTCGGTCTTGTCCCCATTTTCAGACACGCAACAACGCGCATGCTTGCGTTCGTATCTCGATGCGATCACGCAGGATCATGTCGACGACAAGGAGCTGCAGAAAATCTGGTGGTCGTCTTCCGCAGACACTGTGTTTCATGATAGCGCATGGCTACGCGAGTTACTGAGAAGAGCGCGCGATCGGCTCTGATTTTGGCTCAGCTTTTATCATATGCAAGCCGATTGAAATGAAATTACCATAAGAATTCCTTGAATTCAGCCTACAGTTCTATCAATATCGTCTTGATGACGTATCGAGCGAAGATAAACTGATCAGAACCGTCTTATCGACCTTCAAAGACAAGGAAAAACGCGCAAGGCTGAAGGAGCATCTCGAATTTTTTATCGGGAATGAATTTTCAGATGAAGAACTGAGAAAACTATGGTGGTCTTCGTCCGCCGATTTTGTGTTTTATGACGGCGCCGAGCTGAGAGCTTTCCTCAAACGGGTGCGGGACAGACTGTGACGCCCGGCTCGGGAACCGACAGGGCCGTTCGGAACCAGCGAATGCCGTTGGTGATAGGGATCGATCCATGCTCACCCTCGACCACCTTGCCATCGTCGCACCGGATCTCGCCGCGGGCGTGGCTTATGTCCGCGATTGCCTCGGTCTCACGATGCCCGAGGGCGGGCGCCACCGCGAGATGGGCACCCGCAACCACCTCCTGCGGCTCGGCGAGGCCCTGTTCCTGGAAGTGATCGCCATCGATCCCGAGGCGGCGGCCCCGCCCCACGCCCGCTGGTTCGGCCTGAGCGACCCGGGGCGGGTGCGGGCGGACTGGGAGTCCGGCCGGCGGCTGCGCGGCCTCGTCGCCCGCACGGACGATCTCGATCGCCTGCTCGGCGCCCACGGCGAACGGTTCGGGAAGGCCGCCAGGATGACCCGCGGCGCCCTGACCTGGCGTTTCGCCGTCCGCCCCGACGGCGCCTGGCCCGAGGACGGCGCCCTGCCCTGCCCGATGATGTGGGGCGAAGGCCCGCACCCGGCCGCGGCGATGCCCGACCTCGGCTGCCGGCTCGCCGGCCT
>NZ_VRUX01000999.1:0-971 GCF_008039885.1 Methylobacterium sp. WL103 | reverse complement strand
AGCGGGTTGCGCGCCGGGGTGTTGGCCGGGCGCCCGTCCAGCGTCAGGCGGAAGCCGCCTTCGCCCTCGGCGAACCCGGTCTCCTTGTAGAAGCGCTTCGGCAGCACCGGCTTGCCGTGGTCGCGCACCGCCCGCATCGGGTCGGGGCGCGGGGTGTCGGAAGGCTGTCCCAGCCAATCTTGGGTGACGTCGTCGCTCATGGCTCGGAGATTAAGGGATCGCGCGTGGTTTCGCGAGCCCGCTCAGCGCTCCGCGGGGTCGCGGAACAGGTCGCCCAAAGCCGTGGCGGTCTCGACCACGGTCACGGCGCCGGCGCCGAACAGGGCGCCGGGCGGATGGTAGCCCCAGGCCACGCCGACCGCGGCGGCACCGGCCGCCACCGCCATCGCCATGTCGTAGGAGGTGTCGCCCACCATCACGGTGGCGGAGGGGCCGACGCCCGCTTCCGCCATCGCCTGGTTCAGCATCGCCGGATCGGGCTTGGAGGGCGCGTCGTCGGCGGTCTGGGTGGTGGAAAACCAACCCTCCCAGCCGTTGAAGGCGACGAGGTGGTCGACGCCGCGCCGCGACTTGCCGGTGGCGATCCCGAGTCGCACGTCGTCGCGGGCGTGGAGGCGCGCGATCAGTTCGCCCATGCCCGGAAAGAGCGGCTCCTCGTAATCCGGGTCGAGGCGCAGCGCGTTGAAGGCGCGCTTGTAGCTCTCCGACAGGGCCGCGACCGGGCCGTCGTCGCCGACGAGGCGGCGGAAGGCCTGCGGCAGCGACAGGCCGACCACGGAGAGCGATTCGGCGCGGCTCGGCGCCGGCAGGCCGTTCTCGGCGAAGGCCGTGCCCTGCGCGGCGACGATCAGGTGCTGGCTGTCGACCAGCGTGCCGTCGACGTCGAAGACGACGAGCTTCACGCGCCGGGACGGCGGGGCCGCCTCACGGCTTGCGCTCGGCTGGCGCGGGCGCCGTCATCGGGGCGGGCG
>NZ_VRUX01000998.1:0-973 GCF_008039885.1 Methylobacterium sp. WL103 | reverse complement strand
GCCGGGGCGGGCGCGGCTTCGGGGGCGGCGGCCTTGCCGCGGGTCTTTCGGCGCTGCTGGCCGAGGCCCATCGTCTTGGCGAGTTCCGAGCGGGCGGCGGCGTAGTTCGGCGCCACCATCGGATAGTCGGCCGCGAGGTTCCACTTGTCGCGGTACGCGTCGGGGGTCATGTCGTAGCGCGTGCGCAGGTGGCGCTTGAGCGACTTGAACTTCTTGCCGTCCTCCAGGCAGACGATGAAGTCGGGCGTGACCGAGCGCTTGATCGACACGGCCGGCGTCGGCGGCTCGACCTTCTCGGCGACGCCACCGTTCCCGAGCTGGGCCAGCGTCGCGTGGACCGAGACGATCAGCCCGTTCAATTCCGGGACCGGGACGGAATTCTTGCTGACGAAGGCCGACACGATCTCCGCTGCCAGCGCGATGTAATCCGGCTCCATGCCGTTGTCGTTCATCATCGATCGTTTCCCCGGTCCGACTTCTTTCGACATGTCCGGCGTCGGCGCGACCCGAGAAGTGGGCAATTCTCAGCTGACGCCAGCTTGTCCAGGCAAGGCGGTTATGATGTCGAACATCCCGACGCAATACGCAAGGTCTGTTTCCGTTCGATTAGACTTGATCGAATGGTCTGTAACATGAAAAATCGAGTGTAGCGCGGTGGCCGGAGTGCAGTCGGTCCCCGCGCCGCACCGGTGTCCAGGGGCGCATGCCCTGGTCTAGGCGGCCGGACCCTGGGCGAGCCTCGGTATTAGCCATCGCGTCGCGGTTGCAGACACCCCAATACCCTCGCCCGCGAACCCGAAAACTTCGTTGTGGCGGCAACGATTTTGCGGTCGATTATCGCTGGAAAGCGACTCGCAGGACCCGTCCCGAGGCCCCGCCCGAGAAGAGGCTTGCCCTGGCGCGGCCGGCCCTATTTGAAGAAGCTCGCGGCGCCGACCTCGGCCTGCCCGCCGGATGCGCGCGGGCGATGCGT
>NZ_VRUX01000997.1:0-975 GCF_008039885.1 Methylobacterium sp. WL103 | reverse complement strand
GCGGAAACAGGTCGTGCAGCACGAGCGCGGCCGGCCGGTCGGCGGCGAGGCGGCCGGCGATCGTAAGGCTCCGGGTCGCCCCGTGCAGGTTGCCGGCAAGCACGAGGTCGTGGCCGCCCGCGCCGATCGCCGCCTCGGCGACGGGAAACGCGTCCGTCCATTCCGCGGCGGCCGGCGGCGATTCGTCGGCGAGCACGACGTCCACGACGCGATGCCCGGCCAGCCGCAACGCCTCACCGAGCCGCCGATGGGCGATGCCCGCCCCACCGGCATGGCCGGTGCCGGTGAGGGAGGCGATCGAGAGGGTTGGGGACTGCGACGAATCCTGGGAAAGCCGTAACGCTTTCCCTCCCCCCGCATAGGGAGGAGGGCGAGGCGCCGGCTGGAATGCATCTGTACTCAGGGCCGAATCGGTCTCTCGTTCGCCCAACCGATCGAACTGCAGCAGCACCGGCCGGCCGATGCGAGCCAAACCGCGCGCCGTTCGGCCGACCGCCGCCCAGGCGTGCGCGGCCCAGCCGGCGTTGGAGAGGTCGAGGCCCGGCAACGCCGCGAGTGCATCGCGACGCCACAGCACCTCGCCGCCGGTGAACGGGATTTCGCTCGTGTCCTCCCCCGACAGCGAAGGCACGTCGAGGCTTGTCACGGCGCCGTCGAACAGCACGCGCAGGCCGGCCACCGCGCCGGCGCCGCTCAGCGCCGCCTCCAGGGCGAGCGCCGCGAGGGCGCCGGGTGCCAGCAGGTCGCCGGCGGGAAGGACCAGGACGTAGTCGACCGCTTCGTCCGCGAGGATCGCGGCGGAAGGCGCCGATCCGGCGGGCACCACGTCGTGCCGGCACTCCGGGTAATCCTGCCGGGCGACCGAGGCGACGCCGTCCGCGAGCCGCGGCTCGCCCCCGGACGCGATCTGTCTCTTATAAACAAATGACGCAGCCGACCACAACATAAGTGTAGATATAGATGGTAGACGTATAA
>NZ_VRUX01000996.1:0-978 GCF_008039885.1 Methylobacterium sp. WL103 | reverse complement strand
GCTGTGATGAGGGCGGCGGGGATGATTCGATGACGCAGATCGCGCGCTACATCTTCCGCATCGCGCTCGCGGCGTTCCTCGCCTGCCTGGTCGGCCTCGTCGGCACGATCTGGGTGACGCAGGCGCTGCGCGAGCTCGACCTGATCACGGCCAAGGGCCAGACCGTGCTGGTCTTCCTGTTCATCACCGGCTTGTCGCTGCCGACGCTGGTGGTGGTGATCGCGCCGGTCGCGTTGTTCATCGCCGTCGTCTACGCGCTGAACCGCCTCAACGGCGATTCCGAGCTGATCGTGATGTCGGCGGCCGGGATGAAGCCTCGGGCGATCCTGCGGCCGTTCCTGACGCTGGCCTTCGCAGTGAGCGCGCTCGTGGGCTTCATCACCATCGTCGTGATGCCGGCGAGCTTCCAGGAGCTGCGCGACGTGATCACCCGCGTGCGCGGCGACTTCATCGCCAACGTCGTCAAGGAAGGGCAGTTCACCCAGCTCGACAACGGCATCACCTTCCACTTCCGCGAGCGCGGCCCCGGCGGCGCCCTGCTCGGGCTGTTCATCCAGGACCGGCGCGAGGCCGGCAAGACCAAGGTCTACCTCGCCGAGCGCGGCAACGCGATCGACGTGGACGGCGGCAGCTACCTCGCCCTGCAGAACGGCAGCGTGCACCAGCAGCAGAAGGACAGCCGGGATTCCTCGATCCTGACCTTCGAGCGCTACACGATCGACCTCGCGGCCTTCGCGCCGCCGGACGCCGACACGGTGTACAAGCCGCGCGAGCGCTCGACCGCGCAGCTGCTCTTCCCCGACAAGAGCGAGGGCTATTTCAAGCTGCAGAAGGGCCGCTTCCGGGCCGAGCTGCACGACCGGCTCTCGGCCTGGCTCTATCCGCTGGCACTGGTCTTCATCGCCTTCGCCGCGCTCGGCGACCCGCGCACCACGCGCCAGGGCCGGGCCGGCGCGATGGCCGGCGCGGTGCTGGCGG
>NZ_VRUX01000995.1:0-989 GCF_008039885.1 Methylobacterium sp. WL103 | reverse complement strand
CCCTGGGACGTCGAGGGCCGCGAGGTCGGCCTGCCCGGCATGCCGGCGCCTGTCCGCCACCTGCTCGACGGGCTGCCGGTGTCGCTGGAGACGACGATCGCCTGCGTCGCGCGGGGGGATCGCGGCTGGATGCTGACGGATGCCGCGGGCGCGACCGAAGGCCCATTCGCCGCCGTGGCGGTGACCTTCCCGGCGCCGCAGGTGACGGCGCTGATGGAGACGAGCGGCGTCGCGCTGCCGGGGCCGGAGCGCGCATCCTACGCGCCGTGCTGGTCGCTGCTGCTCGACCTCGATGCGGCACCAGGCTTCCCGGAAGCGCATCTCACGTTTCCGGAGAGTCCGATCGCGCTGATCGCGCGCGAGGAGACCAAGCCCGGCCGGGCGCCCGGGCATCGCCTCGTGGTCCACGCCGCGCCGGATTGGTCGCGCGCCCACCTGGAGGAGGCGCGCGAGGCAGTGCAGGCCGCCCTGGTCGCCGCCCTCGAAGCGCGCCTGGGGACGTCGGTCCGCCCGACCTACGCCGCCGTCCACCGCTGGCGCTACGCCATGGTCGAGTCGGCGCTCGGCCACCCCTGCCTCTACGATCCGGCGCAGCGGCTGGGTGCCGCCGGCGACTGGTGCCTGGGTCCGCGGATCGAGGCGGCCTTCGACAGCGGCCGGGCGCTCGCCGACCGCATCGCCGCCGACCTGACGTTCGGGCGGTGATCCCGCCCATCGTGTTCCATCCGGCCTACGAGGCGATCCTCCCGGCCGGGCACCGCTTCCCGATGCGCAAGTACGGGCGGCTTGCCGAGGTCCTGATGGAGCGCGGGCTGGCGCCGCGCGGGTTCACGACGCCGGAGCCGGCCTCGCCCGAACTCCTACGGTTCGCCCACGACGCGTCCTACGTCGAAGCCGTGCTCGGGCTCGCGGTGCCGCGGGCGATCGAGCGGGCGATCGGCCTGCCCGTGGACGAGAGCGTGGTCCGACGCTCGCGCGCCTCCGTCGGC
>NZ_VRUX01000994.1:0-991 GCF_008039885.1 Methylobacterium sp. WL103 | reverse complement strand
CCGCCGAGCAGCGCCCCGGCGACGCCTACCGGGTCTTCGCCGACGACGGCGAGATCGGCCCGGTGGCGACCGACTCGCTGATCGCGTTCTTCTCCGAGCCGCACAACGACGCCGCCGTGTCGGCGCTGCTCAAGGAGGTCCAGGTCGCCCCGATGGAGGCGTCCGCGAGCACCGCGGCGTTCTCCGGCAAGACGGTGGTCTTCACCGGGACTCTGGAGAAGATGACCCGCAACGAGGCCAAGGCCACCGCCGAGCGCCTCGGCGCCAAGGTCTCGGGCTCGGTCTCGGCCAAGACCGACCTCGTCGTCGCCGGCCCCGGCGCCGGCTCGAAGCTGAAGGATGCCGAGAAGCACGGGGTGCGCGTCGTCTCGGAAGACGAATGGCTCGCGATGGTCGCAGCCGCTTGAAGCGCGAGTCGCCGGGTCATAGACCTGGGGCATGACATCCTCGCGGCCGTCCCTGGGCTCATGACCGTCGTCGCCCTCGACTTCGAGACCGCCAACGAGCGGCGCGACAGCGCCTGCGCGATCGGGCTCGCCTGGATCGAGGGGGGCCGCGTGGTCCGGCGCGCGTCCCGGCTGATCCGGCCGCCGGAGCTGCGGTTCGCGCCCGGCAACATCCGCGTCCACGGGATCGTCCCGGCCGACGTGCGCGACAAGCCCGGCTTCGGCGAGGCGGTCGCCGAGTTCCTGCCCGACCTCGCCGGCGGGCTGATCCTCGCCCACAACGCGAGCTTCGACATCGGCGTGCTGCGGGCCTCGCTCCAGGCCTGCGGGCTACCGGCGCCTCCCTTGCGCTACCTCTGCACGGTCCAGGTCGCCCGGCGCGTGTTCCCGGACCCGGAGGGCTGCGGGCTCGGCAAGGTCGCAAGGCGCCTCGGCATCCGCTTCGAGCACCACGACGCCGGCGAGGACGCCTACGCCTGCGCCGAGATCGCGCTCGCCGCCGTCCGGCAGACGGAGGCCGCGGACGTGCCCGACCTGTCGCGGGT
>NZ_VRUX01000993.1:0-992 GCF_008039885.1 Methylobacterium sp. WL103 | reverse complement strand
GGCCCCGCGATGCGTCCAGCCCGCCCCCTGAGAGGTCTCGTCGCGTCGGGGTTTTCCGTCGTGCTCGCCCTGTTGGTCGCGGGTCAGGCGTCGGCGCAGAACGCCAAGGCCGAGGCGCCGATCCCGGGCGCCACCCTCGCGCTGATGGCGGCCAAGGGCACGAGCCCGCAGGCTCCGGTGCTGTTCCGGGCCTACAAGAAGGAATCCGAGATCGAGGTGTGGAAGAAGGGGGCCGGCGGGCGCTTCGTCTACGTCAAGACGTTCCCGATCTGCCGTTGGTCGGGCCAGCTCGGGCCGAAGCGCAAGAGTGGCGACCGGCAGACGCCGGAGGGGTTCTACAGCGTGCCGCAGCGGCAGATGAACCCGAACTCGCACTACTACCTGTCCTTCGACGTCGGCTACCCGAACGCCTACGACCGGGCGCATGGCGGCACCGGCTCGGCGGTGATGGTCCACGGCGTATGCTCGTCGATGGGCTGCTTCGCGATGATGGACAACACCGTGGGCGAGATCTACGCGATCGCCCGCGACGCGCTGAAGGGCGGGCAGTCTGCGTTCCAGTTCCAGTCCTACCCGTTCCGGATGACCGCCGAGAACATGGCGCGCTACCGCACCGACCCGAACATCGCGTTCTGGCGCGAGCTGAAGGCGGGCGCCGACCGGTTCGAGGCCACGGGGGAGGAACTTCAGGTTTCCGTCGTGGGCGGGCGCTACGCCTTCGCGCCCTCGAAGGACTCAGGCAAGGAAGCCGCCGTCGCCACCCGGCGCGCCGCGGAGGAGGCGCGGATCGCCGCCCTCGTCGAGGACGGGGCGGCGGCGATGCGCACCACCTATTCCGACGGCGGCCAGCACGCCTTCTGGGCGGCGCTCGCCGCCAAGGGCACCTCGCTCGGCGAGGTCAGCCGGCCCGAGGCGCTGGCCTATGCCGGGCTGGAGACGGTGGTCATCCCGGCGAGGCGCCGCGCCCCGCCGGTGCCGGAGGCGACCTGGGC
>NZ_VRUX01000992.1:0-993 GCF_008039885.1 Methylobacterium sp. WL103 | reverse complement strand
CCGCAGCGCGCCGGGGGCGACGGTCGCTCCCGCGTAGGCGCGGACCCAGTCGAAGCGCTGGTAGGGCGTGGCGAGGCAGGCGGGGTCGGCCTCGAGCCCGCGCCACAGGGCCTCGACGGCCGCGAGGTCGGTGAAGACCTCCGCGGTAAGGCCGGACTGAGCGTGCGCGCGGGCCATGGTCGCTCCTGCGAGATCCCGGTCCATCGGACCGCCTGCCACGACCGCCATCGCCCATCCCCCGCGCCGACCCCCGTGGAGGCGGCAAACCATCGGTCCCGGGCGCCACTTCTGGGCACCGGCCCCTAAGCCGGGGTGTACGTGGCAACGCGAACGCGCGGTCGGGCCGGGCGAAGCGCCGGCGTGGCTAACGGATCGTTGCGCGCCGCAGGCACGGCCCGAGCCTCAGCCTTTGTTTACGCCGAACCGGGACAAGGAAGGGGGGCGCCGCGCACGGCGTCGCCCGTGTTGCGTTCCTGCGCCACCGAGGCGGTGCCATGCTGTCGTCCCGAAACCGCCACCGGCTGTTCGAGGCCGGGTTCCGGGCCGTCTCCGCCACGGGGGCCGACCGCTGGCTCGCGCCGGCCGCCTGCGGCCTCGGGGTGATCCTCACCTTCCACCACGTCAGCCCGGAGGCCCCGGGTCCTTACGCGCCCAACCGCCTGCTCTCGATCACGCCGGACTTCCTCGACGCGACCCTGCGCGAGCTCGACGCCCGCGGCTTCGAGGTCGTCGGCCTCGACGAGGTGCCCGAGCGCCTCGCCGCCGCGCGCTACCGGCCGCCCTTCGCGGTGCTGACCTTCGACGACGGCTACCGCGACAACGTCGTGCATGCCCGGCCCGTGCTGGCCCGCCACGGCGTGCCGTGGACGCTCTTCGTCACCAGCGACTTCGCCGACCAGACCGGGCGGCTGTGGTGGATCGAGCTGGAGCGGGCGATCGGCCGGCTGGAGCGGGTCCGCGTCGCCGTCGGCCCGCGCGACGTGGACCTGCCGG
>NZ_VRUX01000991.1:0-994 GCF_008039885.1 Methylobacterium sp. WL103 | reverse complement strand
CGCGGAGAGCGCCAGGGTGGCCGCGCCCGCGCTGACGCCGCCGGGCCAGGCCCCCCGCCCGCCCGCGGGCGCGGCGGCCTCAGGCGCCGTCACAGCCGATCATGGTCTACGACGCCCGCATCGAGGCCGGCGACCTGCGGATCTCGGGCTCGGTCCGCAAGGGCGGCGCCGTCGTGGTGATGGACGAGGACGTGTCGGTGATGGCCGATTCTCGCGGCCGCTTCCTCTTCCGTCTGCCCTACCGCCGGATCGCGCGGCGGCGGGACATTGCCGCTTGGCCGCCGCCGGGGTCAACCCTGGGTTTCGGGACGGCGGTCGTCGCCTCGTACACAACCGTCCACAGGCCAAGTCGCTGCGCAAGCGAGACTATTTCGTGGAGCTACGAAACCGTTTGAAAATGTTCTTGTTTTGTTCCTATCTGGCGTCATGTCGGAGCTGGATCGGGATGGAGCCCTCGCGTGACGAACCGGAGGAACGGGCGCCCTCCCCGGCGGAACGGATCGCCGCGTTGCGGGTGCGCCTGGACGCGGAGCGCCGGTCCGATGCGGGCGGCGTGCTCCCCTTCGGCGTCGCCGACCTCGACGCGCGGCTTCCCGGGGGTGGGCTCGGCCTCGGCCTCCTCCACGAGGTCGCCCCCGAGGGCTCGGGCGACGAGGCCTCCGCCCTGGGCTTCGTCCTGGCGCTGGTCGCCCGCCATCTCGCGCGCGAGGCCGGGGATGCCCTCCTCGTCGTCGCCCCCGGCCATCCGATTCCCTACGGCCACGGCCTCGTCGGCCTCGGGCTCGATCCAGGGCGCCTGCTGCTGCTCGAGGCCGAGGCGGACGCCGTCGTGTTCGGCGCCCTCGAGGACACGCTGCGGGCCGGGCAGCTCGCGGCGGTGGCGGGGCTCGTCGCGGATGGGCTTCCGCTGAAGCCGGGCCGTCGCCTGCAACTGGCCGCCGGTTCCTTCGGCACCTCGCCGCCCCTTCTGCTGATCCTGCGGCCTTTCCGGGCC
>NZ_VRUX01000990.1:0-995 GCF_008039885.1 Methylobacterium sp. WL103 | reverse complement strand
CCCGAGCCCATGGTCGAGCCGGCGTCCCCGGCGCCCGCTCCGGTGCGCGCGCCGGAGCCGGTGGCGGTGGTGCTCAGCGAGCCGTCCGATCCCGACCGGCCGAAGCGTGCCGGCTGGTGGTCGCGCACCAAGGCCGCGCTGACTGGCGAATGAACCGGCGCAAGGCCGGCTGAAACGAAGCCGGCCGACTGAGACGAGGCCCTGGGTTCCAACGAACCCAGGGCCTCGCTTCGCCGGCGACGGCAATGAGGTCTCCGAGACATCGGGTGCGGCGCAAATGACGATCTCGACATCACCGACGGATTGAAATCGCTCTGTTTGTGTACAAACGTGTGCGGTATAAACTCCGTATTGACCTATTCCATTCCAGGTTGCAGTCCTGTCCCAAGGAACGCAATCGATGTTGAGCTTCTTCCGCAAAGCCAGGATTGAAACGCCGGCCCTCTCGGTTGTGGCTCCCGGCGGTCTCGACTGCACCGCCGAGGCGCCCGAGCAGGCCATCAAGCCCGTCTCCGTGCCGCCCGCCGACCCCGAAGCGCTGCGCCTGCCCGGCCGCCTGTCGGCCGCGGCTTCGTCGGCCGGAACCTCGATCGGCTGGCTCACCCACGATTCCGCACAGGTCGCCGACCAGGCCCGCCTGATCGCGGCCGCGAGCGAGGAACTCGCCGCCTCGACCAGCGAGATCGCCGCCCGGTCGCAGACCTCGGCCGAGACGGCCGAGCGGGCCCGCGAGGGCATCGCGATCTGCGCTGGCGACATGCGCCGGGCCGGCGAGCGGATGCAGGAGATCCAGGCCGGCACGTCGGAGATCGGCGGGCGCCTCGACGGATTCGCCGCGGCTGCGCGTCGGATCGAAGAGATGGCGACCGCGATCGCCTCGATCTCGGCTCAGACCAACCTGCTCGCGCTCAACGCCACCATCGAGGCGGCGCGCGCCGGCGAGGCGGGCCGAGGCTTCGCCGTGGTCGCCGGCGAGGTGAAGGCGCTGTCGGGCC
>NZ_VRUX01000098.1:0-10956 GCF_008039885.1 Methylobacterium sp. WL103 | reverse complement strand
TCATGCCAGCCTTCTCCGCTTGGCCGGCTGCGCTTGCCAGACCAGCTCCGCCGGCCAAGCTATCCGTGGCGGAGCGGCCCACCGTGCACTAACTTTACCCTTGGACCACCTCGTGGGGGCCGATCAGACGTACACGGCGCAGATCGAGGCGCTTTCAAAGCTCCGGCGTGGTGGCGAGCAGAAGGTCCGCGTGGAGCACGTCCACGTCTACGAGGGCGGGCAAGCCGTGGTCGGCGATGTCACGGTGAACTCTGGCTCAGGCCAGCGCTGCGAGATCCCGAAGCGTTCTACGGGCCAGGTGAAGAACCCGTCGAAGCTCCCGCCTCTCAGTGATCGCTTCCGCTGAATACCGCCCGTGCCGCAGGTTTCCCGCTCGCGCCTTCGCCCTCCCTTCCGGCGTTCGAGCGCCTGTGCTCTTCCCGCCGTGAAGTCGGCACCGTCCGTTGCGCATGGCTGGCTGCTGACATGCGCCGCCATCCCGCCGCTTGGCTCCGCACCGAGCCGCTGCGCAGGCGCCATGCAGCCGGGCGCATCCACACGGGGCATGGGGTACATTTTTGGTTTCCTCTGTCACCCCTACCCCCATCGGATCGGTACTAGGTAGCAAACTTACCTGAGCGACAAGCGTTTAGTCAGCCTCTTGCTCGATGCATGGGGTACCTTCTTCCGCAAGTTTCAGCTCGGTGGCCGTGGCAAAGCTACCCGCAATCGCTCGGATCTTATCGCGAGCTTCCTGCTCAATCTCATTGCCAGGTCGGCCGTTGGGTTCGGTAGAGATAGACCCCGTAAGGCGTCCATCATCGGTAATCAGCGTGAAGTTGAACCTGCCCGAGCGGCTGCGCCGGACGATGTAATGGGGCTTTGCCAATCTGGACCCTGTGCGCGTGCCATTTACGGCCTCTACGGCAGCAGGGTCGGTCTAGTTTCGCATCCATCGCACTTGGCGGCCTCACAGGAACCCGCTCCCGGAGTGCCCTTTGAATGCATTTGCCCGGCGGATGTATCCGACGACCTTCCGTGGATCGCGGTGCCCGCTCTGATCCATGATCCGGGCAAGATTGGCGCTGATCATAGGTCCAGCCCCAACCGCTCCTTAGCGACGTGCTTGAGGTAAGCGGTGCCGAGATCCTTCAAGCACCCCGATGGTCCAGCCTCCCAATCTCAGGACTGACTATCGAGCATGCATTCACCCTGCATGCACTTGGCGATGGCCGTCATCGCATCGTGCAGCGTGTGGTGCCCACGAGAGATCGCTCGCAGACCTCTGGCCGGGTCGGGCGTAATTTGAAACCCGGCCGCCTCCTCGGACTGCCCAATGGTGCCGAGAGACCGGCCGAGCCGATCTTTCAAGCTCCAAGAGTTACCCTCAGACCCAGTCGGCTTCACGACGACATCCATAGCGGACTCCCAGCGCAAGATAATACCTCGCTACCATGCCCTGGGCGTGACCTGATATCCGCGTCGAGGACTGCCAGGCATGGATTGGCGATGACCTCGGCATCGTCACGAACGGCGTGCTCTGCGCCACCGGCTCGGAACTGAGGGCGGACGAGTGGGTGGCACGGCACGTCTCAGCACGCCAAGGCTTCGCCCCCGTCGGGGCCTACCGCCCTATATGATCCTCGACACGGCATGAGAGACCAAGATGGCCATCGAAGCAGCGTTCCTCACCTACGCGACGAAGCGCATCGCCGACATCAGCCAAGCGGTTGAGATGATGGAGGCCAAGACCCGAAAGGTAAGTGAGGTGCAGCCTGGAGGGCAGGAGATCGATATGACGGATCAGACCCTTGCTGCGTGCAAGGCCGAGCGCGAAGCCCTTCAAGGGATCAAGAACGAGCTTGAGGCAGGACATTCCGTTTGAGGGCAGCAGTTCTCGGATAGCGGCGCTTCTCAGGCCTAGTCGATCAGGCGAACGCTCTTGGCCTCATCGGTCAGCTTCTCGATACCGTGCGTCCCGGCCATGTCGCGAAGCCCCATGCAGCTCCGAAGCCCGCGGCAAGCGGCTATAGCGCTGTGCGGACCGGATCAGGCTCGTTGAGGGTGTGATGATGGACGGCGTCGGGCTTCTGGACTTCGCCAAGGTCGTTATCGGAGCCGGTCTTGGGTCAGGCGTCGCGACGCTCGTGCTCGCGTGGCGGAAGCACCGCGCTGATGGCACATACCTCGCGATGCGGCTAGCGGTGAACTTCGAAGCCTATGCCAAAGCATGTGCGACGTTCGTTTCTGAAAACGAGCACCCTGAGCATCGCCCTGATGAGGAATTTCCCGACTGGATCACGACGCTTCCAGGCCAGCCCGATCTGCCCGATGATGCAGACGGATGGAAGGCGTTGAACGCCAACGACGCGAGCGCAGTCCTGGGCTTTTCGATGGCGATCAAGGACGCTCAAAGCGTGATCGATGCCATCGTCGAATACACGCCAGATGGTATAGGGGACAGTGCGCAAGAGGAGGCGGCCAAGCTCGGTCTTCAGGCGTGGGAGATCGCAGATCGCCTCCGATCGGCTCACAAACTGGACCCCGTCACGCTCCGATTTGACTACGTTGCGCAACTTCGGCGTCAGGTTGCCATCGCTAGCCAGCGGAGTAGGGAGGAACACCTAAGGCAGCATCAGCGCTTAGATGAAATCTATCAAGAACCGAGATAAGGTAGTCACGTATACAAATACTATTCGGTGTGCACAATATTTGTATCGACAGTAGGATACAATTTTACACCTTTGAAAACACAAATAGTCTAAATTTTATGCAAATCTATGAACATAACAGGCTCTGCCCTTTCACGATTGGCCTCGGTGTTTATCATCGTAAAGCCAGTCTTCTTGTAGAAATTTATGGCCCCTTGTTTTGAGTCAACAACGATAAATCTGCAACCCACGGCTGGGCATACAGTACCTTTTGCAACACCGAGAGATAGATCGATAAGACCCTCTCCTATTCCAAGTCCACGATGCCTCGTATCGACTGCTAGCCTTGCAATTTTTATTGCTGGAAAATGCTTATGACGATAATCAACTTCCTCGTCAGGAATTACGTGCTCGCCATTTTCTAGTTGGATTTCGCCGCACACTAAAGTTACGTAAGCAAGAATTTTGTTATTATTGTCGAGATCAAAGACGGCATAAGTCTTCGCTAAACCTAAAGAGTGAAAAGATTTCGCATGTTTTTGAACAAAAATCTTTAGCGCTGTATATTCTGCGCCAAGAGAAAGCCCGGTGAGTCTATCACCGGGCTCAATCTGCCGTACTTCAGTCCTTAGATCTGCTTGAGGCACGGCTGAAGGTCATTTTCAATTTGCCTCCATTAGCCTGGAGGGCTTTGTTCATGTTCAAGCCGCGCTCGACGCTGAGGATAGCAGCCTTGGTTGGCCGTCCATGAGACACTTGCCTCTGGAACTGCGCAGCGTCATCCTCTGTCAGCGTCACGCGGCCGAAGGCAGTCGATTTGATCGCCATGGGTCGCTCCTGAATGTGAGAGCGACACTTGATTGTGTCACCAATTCAGTCAATACGGCATTGACAAAACGCGAATTTTATGGTACCGCCTCACGCGGTAGCGGTGACGCGATCAGCGGCACCCTGCGGTAGGCGGCGCAAAAATAATTGTGCGAATGGTGTTTTAAGGCACACCATCGCAGGCCCTGAGTGACTGTCGCGTGGCGAAGGCAGCTTCAATCTGGTTGCCTCAAAGCGCTTATAGATCCAGCCCCAGCCGCTCCTTCGCGACGTGCTTGAGGTAGGCGGTCCCGAGATCCTTCAGCAGCCCGAACGTCCAGCCGCCCATCTTGCTCGCGCCATCCTTCGTCCGCTTCCACACCTCAGGGTCGCGAACTGTATCGAGGAAGTCGTGACCCTCCCACGTCAGATCGATGTTCTGGCAACGCCAATGGCTGGCTAGCGGTGCGCTGCTGATGCAGGTCACAAGGCCCGCATCTTCCATGAGGCGAATATGATCCGCGACCTGATGAGGCTCAGCCTCGCCGAGATCGTCCCGCAGAGACGCTGAACTCGGCTTCTGCGGTGCTGCCTCGACCGCCAGGAGGATGTTCCGTACAAGATCTATGTCGCGCTTCATGGCTTGCGCCCTTAAATTCCCCGCTCAAAGGCAGCAGCGTGGGTTTGGACGCCTACGGCATCACTTCTTTGTACCACTTGAGCCGCCGCTGGGCGGATTTGCTGGCGCTCCGCCTGATGTAGGCCCCTGATACCCGCCATCTATTCGCAGAGGCCGATGGATGGCCTGTCCAGGGTGACCGTCTTGCGCTCCGCTGGGCTGAACCTTCCCACCTTGATGGCCCTTATTCAGAACTTCGCGTCCAGGAGCGCTACTGCCGTGCTTGTTCTCATTCGCCATCTTCAGGCTCCTTATGAGGAGTAAATTCGATGCTTCTGATCTCGCCACATGTGATCAAAACGCTTTTATCGGTTCGGGTCCATTTGCCATCGTCGTCAGCATCGAAGATTTGTTCGACTAGAATGTCCCGCTCCTTGGTGTCGGAAGACGCGAAGGACGCCCCACCCCACCAGCCACGGAATATGGTGTCATTCTTGAGGACCACCACAACCCATTCCCCGCCTGCGTGCGCAAATTTATAATCCCATGCGTTCGGGACAGTGTGGATTGGTTTCAGTTTGGCGCGGCGCAAAAGTCGATATAACCATTCCTTTTGCGAAGCTATTCCAGAAATAAATCCGATTATTATGGGCGCGAGCAGTAGTAACAACGTCCAAAGCAAGATCCGTATGTTATAGGTCGTCTCGTAACTTATAGCTAGATATATGATCCATCCAAATACCGCGTTGTTTATTGCGCTATAAGTTAGCAACCTTACAAACTGGTCTGCACCAGTTCTATCTTGCTCAATAACAAATTGAGACCGGACAGCTTTAATCAGAAACCCTGGAACAATGAATATCAAGGCAACGTATACGACATCCAGTGAAGAAAGACTGCCCATACCCGCTTGCTCCAAAGAGGTTTAGTTTAGATCGGCGGGTCGGACCTATCAAAGGAACCCGCTTCCCGCATGGTCCTTAAAGGCGTTCGCCCGTCGAACGTACCCAAGCACGGTCCGCGGATCGCGGTGGCCTGACACCTCCATGATGCGAGCCAGGTCGGCCCCACGCTCGGCCGCCGTGGTCACGAACCCGGCCCGCAAGGAATGTCCGCCGAACGCAGCCGGATCGAACCCTGCCGCCCCCGCATAGCGCTTCACGATGTCCCCGATGCTGCGATCCGTCAGAGCCTCGGCTCTGATCCGACCGGACCGCGAGATCGGCCGGAACACTGGCCCGTCCGTGATGCCAGCCGCCGTGAGCCAGTCCCGCAGCAGTGCCACCGGCCGAACGTGCCGGCCGTGCGGGATCGCCTTCTCGGCCCCCCTGCCCTCTTGATCGGTCTTGGAGCGACGGATCAGTACGCGCAGGCCATCGGCGTGGTCGGTCAGGTCCGAGACCAGCAGCGCGGCCAATTCCGACCGCCGGAACGCACCTGCGAACCCAAGCCCGAGCAAGGCCCGATCCCGCTTGCCCGCAAGCCCAGGCGGGACGTGCGAGAGCATGGCGGCCAGCACCTCAGCGGTCGCGGCCGTCTTCCGCCGGATCTCCATGTCCGGCCTGCGCCGAATGCCTTTGATGACGGCATGCACCGTCTCGTGCGCGCCGGGGTCCGGCAGGTCGGCGAGCTTGTGCGCGTAGGCAATGGCCGCGAGCCTCCGGCCGATGGTGGATGAGGCCCGCCCGGCTGCCGCCTCGTGCGAGAGGAACGCCGCAACCGTTTCGGGCGAGGCCGGCAGAGACGAGACCCCGTGGCCGTCGCACCATGCCGTGAAGGCTGCCGCATCCGATTTGTAGGCGCGCACGGTGGCGCTGGCCTTCGAGGCGCGCTGATAGTCCCGTACCAGGGCGAGCGCATCGGCCGGCAGGTTGCTTCCGGAGTTGGAAAGAACCGCGACGGACAGCATCGAAATTTCAGGCATCGTCTTCCGGGGCGAACACCTCGCCCTCTTCTGCCAGGCGCACGTTGCCCTCATCGGTTCGGATCTGCTGAAGGCCGCGGTACTCTGCGAGGAGGCGACGCATCACTCTGTCCGCATCCGAGCAATCGACCGGCTCCGGTGAGGCTGGGTCGCAACCTTCGATCGTTTCGGCGGTCTGCTGATCGACGGCAGCCCGATCGGACGGGTTCAGGCCCGCAAGCCCGTCGAACCCGAGGTCGCGAGCGATATGGGCGGCGATCTCATCGCGCTTCGCGTCTAGGTCTGACATTTCCACCTCCTCAGCCTTCCACTGGCCCGCGGTCGTCACCATCGCATCCCCTCCCCGCGCCGACCCCTCTCGCGATCATGGCCGGAAGCCATTGAAGTGCGCTCCCGGCGCTGGGCGACCGTGCTTCAGGACAAAGGACATTCGTTCGGTCGGCGCAGCGGAGGCTTCTGGGTCAAACGCACCGCCGGTCCATTCGAGGAGTTCCCGCCGGGCGAGGTTCCTGACCGTGCCAAGCCGGATACCTGTTGCCCGAGAACCGGCCTCCGAGACTACGTCGTAGGACGCAGCCTTCGTGCGGCGAAGGCTCGCCGGTCCGTTGGACAGCAGGATCAGCAAGCGCCGCTGCGCATCCGAGATGCTGTGCCAGGTCGAGCGGGCGCCCGTGATGCCTAGATCGCTCTCGCGCAGCCTCTGGTCGAACTCGGCGAGAAGATCCGGCCGCCCGGCCTCGCGGACCATGTCGCGAACGCGCTCAGTCTGTTCCTGGCACTCGCGGTCGAGCCGCTGCATCAGGCGCTCCTGACTCGGCGAAGTTCTCCGCACCCATCCTGCCTGCCTCCAACCGATCCGGCCATATAGCCGAGGCTTCATTTTCTCACGGCGCTTGCGACCATGCTCGCTCGAAACTTCCGAGAATATCTGTTATCGGAAGTTATCTGCCTTCGGTTCAGTTGACAAGCAAGATAAACGGTAAACCTACACCTAAATGCAAACGGCATACCTAAACGGGCTACCTAGAGGTCAAGCTAAACGGTATCTTTGGACCTTAGACCTACACCGTTTAGGAAGCGCGCCGGAGGTGAGTCGATGCGGGTTGTCACGATCTTGGGTTTGAAGGGCGGGAGCACGAAATCCACGCTCACGGCGCACCTCGCTGTGGCTGCTCACCACGCTGGTATTCTGAGCGCGATCGTGGACACCGATCCTCAGGCCACGCTCCGGATGTGGTCCACGCGGAGGCAAACAGACGGACCACCCGTTCGGCCTGAAACGACGCCAGACTTTCTTGAGCCCACATTGCGCGAGTTCGAGAAGCAGGGAGCCGAGTTGGTCCTGATCGACACGGCCGGCAAAGCCGAGATCATGGGCAAGCGAGCGACTGAGTTGTCCGACCTCGTGCTAATCCCATCGCGCACATCATTGGCCGACATGGATGCCGTGCCGACCTCACACACGATGGCCAAGGGCCTGGGCAAGCCGAACTTCGTCATCTTCACTGATGTGGATGTGAGCGGTGCAAAGAAGGATGTGAAGGAGGCGGCTGCAGGGTTCGTCTCTCGCGGTATCCCGACCGGCCGCGAGCATGGTGCGCCCTTCATCTGCCACCGCAAGGGCTACAAATCTTGCCTGATCGACGGCAGCACGATCCAGGAGATCGAGCCGAACGGGAAGGGCGCTGAGGAGATTGATGCCCTGTTCCGATGGGTGGCAAAGCAGGTTGGCATCAAGGTGAAACGCAAGCGGACGGAGAAGCAGAATGGCTAAGCGGCCGAGCCTGTCTGCTTCCTTCGTCGTTGGGGAGCAGCCCATCTTAGACCCTACACCTCAACCTATATCTACACCTCAAGATAAAGGTTTAGATAAACCTACACCTAAAGTGCGAGACCATCGTGAGAACCGGCAGGCGTTCACGGTGTGGCTGGACCGAGATCTCATCGCAAAGGTGCGCGGTCTCTCCCGCGAGCTAGTCGCTGAGCACGGTCGGGCTGGAAACTCTATCGAAGCGCTAGTCACGGAAGCCATGCAAGAAATCCTTGCGAAGCATAGCCGGTAGGGGGGGGCCACCGGCTGGGTGTGCAAGCCGGGCGAGCTGCGATGGTGTGGCCGCCTGGCGAGCGCGGTACGATCCTGTCAAACCAAACCGGAAGCCAGCTGGAGGCGGCTAGCTACGTCTGCAGTATATTCGGCCCATGTGCGCAGCGGGCGCGCCAATGCCTCAACCGTCAGCCGATCGAGCAGGCTTGGCTTTGTCACCAGTCGCATTAACGCATCGGCGATCGCGGCATCGTCGGCCATGTCGATCATCATCGTGCCACCGCCTGGTGCCACCTCGGCCATTGCTGAGCCTGCGTGGCACACGCACGGGCGTCCCAGCCATAGGCTCTCCAACACCGGCATACCGAACCCCTCGTCGCAGGACGGATACACGCTGGCATGGCTCGCCTCATACAACTCTGCGAGTTCGCGATCATCGGCTCGGTCGCGAGCGGTTGCGCCCGGAATGGTCGTCAGGAACGCTTCAATCTCGGCATCATGCTCGGGATAGCCGTCGCGACGGCCCACGAGCGTCAGATGGATTTGAAGACCGCTTCGGTCCTGCGCAAGGCGTACCCCACGCAACAGGCGTGGCAAGTTCTTGCGCGGTTCCCAGGTTGCAACGGTCAACAGCTGCAATGGATCACTTGGCCGCCGCGTTACGGGAGGCTCTTGTACACGCGGTGTGTGGGCAAACTGACCGGGTAGTGGCACGACCACGATGGGCGGAACTGTCAGTCCCTCGGTTCTCAGATGCGTACGCAGATGGCCCGCGACCAAATCCGTTGTAGCAAATACCAGATCAGTGTTGGCAAACATGCGGAAATACCGCCGGTACAACGCCTGCGCGTCAACATCGTAGAGGTGAGACAGCCGAACGGGAATGAGATCGTGTACGATTGCTGCCGACCGCAGGCCGTACGCGCGGGCGAGTTGGATTGGATCGAGCCCTTCGCTCAAAAGTGACATTGGTATTTCAGGTAACAGTAGCCAGTCCGCTGCTAACTCGCCTTGAAGTGGCTTCGGTAGGCGCAGCAAACGACGCCCAGCATCCCACCCCACAGGGACAAGATCGACGCCGCGCCGGACTAATCCGTCCGCGAGTTGACGGGTGACACGTTGGATGCCGGTCTCGAACGGCTGTGCGTCCGTCGTCTCACGCCAGTACAGCACGCGAGGCGAGGTGGCGCGCGCTGCGCCACCTCGTAAATCGACCATGGTAAGGCGACTCTGCTTCAAGCTGCGCTGCGGTTCTGTTCGACTAGCAACGCATCGCCTGCGATGTCTGCTGACATGACCCATCGAGGCAGGGCAGCATTCACCGGATCGAGACGTATGACCAAGGTGCGATCGTCATCCGACCACAGCGCGGCCGGTAGCCGCGCTTTGTCGGCCGTCCAACGCCGAATTGTGGTTCCGTCGCTCTCGACAGCGTGGAAACCGACACACAGCAGCGGATCGTCGAGTGCAACTTCACGAGCATCCCAGCTGTCGTCCAAGCGCAGTTCGCTGAGGCGTAGGCCGAGCCGACGGATATCAGCACCCATGCCAAGCTTGCTTGGGGTCGATGTTGGCGAGTGCAGCCAAATGTCTTGTGAGCCGGCTGGGGCAACGAAGCGCGCTACCAAGCCGCTTACTTCTGGATTGATCCGCACACCGTCGGCGACAAGGTAGACATCGGCCCATGCATCAGTGCCGGCCAGCTGCCATCCTTGCTTCACGGCGCGGGCTTCAATGCGCTGGCGTGCGAAGGCGACGAGGGCTCCGCTGTCGTGGAACGGCCGGCAGAAATCAGCATGGGTGCGCGTACCGGCGTCGCCATCAGGCTTAGCGGCAAGGTCCGTCACTGTCGCGTCGTCTGTGCTTCGGGCGAAGAAACCGCGATTGCCCATTTCGAGATAGCTCTCGGCGGCCTGTCCCTCGGCGATCAAAAGATCATGGCTATCGAGTTCGACGTGCCAGTAGGTGACGCTGTCAACGTCCTCCTGGACGATGGTTGAGCCATTCACCAGCACCGATGCGGGTATCAGCACTTCACCGAGTACGTCGAGGCAAATCGAATGGCCGGGAGAGACGACGAGATCACGGACAGGCTTATTCGTGCCGAGCGCCCCAGCACGGATGCGTACGGGCATAACGTCGGACGGCTGCGAGGAGCGCCCGCAGTTGATTGTACGACTCCCGATCCAGCGGATCGGACGGGAGGCGCCGGAGGAGGTTATCGCAAGATCGCCAACAGAAAGATCCTCGACCGCGACATCACCCTGAGACGTACGGATCAACGTACCAGTGGTGAAGCAGACGGTGGGGGTGGAGTAACTGTTGAGCGACGTATCCCCGTCGGACGTGAAACGCGTCCTGTTCGCCGCGCCTGACCCGAACACCTGTGAGTTCGAGAGGACGAGGCGCGTCGAGGCGGCGTTCGCTCCGCTCTGCGTATCCGTAAACTGGATCATAGAGGGGTTGTCGAACTGCGTTGCGTAGAACGTCGTCGTTGAGGACGTTGTGGCACCCGGCAGAATACCAGTGACCGTTATGGGATCGCCAGCGGCATTCACCGTTCCGTTCACGGTGAGAGGATTTCGGGAAGCATCATCGATTTGGAAGCTCGCGCTTGGAGCGCCATCGTCTGTGCCGGCGAAACCAGCCTGGTACACGGTGTTATTGAAGGTGGTAGCCATCGTAATGCTCCCTCGGTTTAGGTAAATTTATTTAGATATTGTCGAAGCCATCAGTATTTGCGGATCAGCGGCTCTGGCATCGGCACCGGGTCGGCGCCGAAGGCGTAGCGGATGCCGCCGTAGATCGAGAGCGGCTGGGCCAGCGTCGTCGTGCGCGGGTCGTTGATGGTCAGGTTGCCGGCGACCGGGCCGCGCTCGGCGAAGGTGCCGAAGTTGGCGTAGCGGTTGTTGGTCAGGTTGGTGATCAGACC
>NZ_VRUX01000989.1:0-995 GCF_008039885.1 Methylobacterium sp. WL103 | reverse complement strand
CGCCGGACCCCTTCGGCAACCGCCTCGGCGGCGGCCTGCCCTCGCCCTCGATCACGACGCCGGACCTGCCCCCGAGCCAGCCCGAGGGCGAGGCGACCCTGTCGCTCTCCGCGCTGCTGTCGGGGATCGGCCAGCCCCTGCGCTCGGGCCTTGTCTGGCGGATCTACGAGGACCGCACCGACGGCGTCCGGCCCGGGATCGTGGCCCGCTCCACCGACGCGGCGCCGACCTTCAAGCTCGCGCCGGGGGCCTACGTCGCCTCCGTGACCTACGGCTTCGCCAGCGCCACGAAGAAGATCGCGATGTCGGGCCAGCCCGCGACCGACACCCTGCGGGTGGCCGCCGGCGCGCTCAAGCTGTCGGGCGCGATCGGCGACACGCGGATCGCCCCGGCGCAGCTCTCGTTCTCCGTCTTCGTGCCGATCGGCACCAACTCGGAGGGGCGGCTGGTGCGCAGCGGCGTCAAGGCCGGCGAGCTGCTGCGCCTGCCCGAGGGCACCTACCACGTGGTCTCGACCTACGGGGAATCGAACGCGATCCAGCGCGCGGACCTGAAGGTGGAGAACGGCAAGGTCACCGACGCCACCCTCAACCACCGGGCCGCGACGGTGACGCTGAAGCTCGTCACCAGCCCCGGCGCCGAGGCCTTCGCCGGCACGGCCTTCTCGGTGCTGACGCCCGGCGGCGACACCATCCGCGAGGCGATCGGCGCGTTCCCGCAGGTCACCCTGGCGGAGGGCGACTACGTGCTGATCGCCCGTCACGACGGACAGGTCTACACCCGCGAGTTCAAGGTCGAGAGCGGGCTCGACCGCGACATCGAGGTGTTGGCCAAGGCGGGGTGAGCGGGCGCCGAGGCGCGCTTAGATGTTTGATCCCAGGGTTTGATGGTGCGATCTTCACGTCTGAGTGGAGGGACGCGTTATGGGCCAGGTTCTTCACGGCAGCGCCACGACGACGGAGGCGATCCGTCGAGCGATCCAGCATAGTCAAGC
>NZ_VRUX01000988.1:0-998 GCF_008039885.1 Methylobacterium sp. WL103 | reverse complement strand
TGTTTGATCCCAGGGTTTGATGGTGCAGTCTTCACGTCGGAGTGGAGGGATGAGCTATGGGCCAAGTTCTTCACGGCAGCGCCACGACGACTGAGGCGATCCGTCGAGCGATCCAGCATAGTCAAGCGAGCCTGAGGGCCCTCTCGAAGCGCTACGGGATCAACCAGAAGACGGTCGCCAAGTGGCGGCAGCGGACCTCGGTCGCCGACCAGCGCACGGGGCCGAAGGATCCTCGCTCGACGGTGTTGTCACCCGAGCAGGAAGCGATTGTCGTCGCCTTTCGTCGTCACACGCTCCTGCCCCTCGACGACTGCCTCTACGCGCTCCAGGCCACGATCCCGCACCTGACCCGCTCGTCGCTGCATCGTTGCCTGCAGCGCCACGGCATCAGCCGATTGCCGGAGGTCGACGGCGACAAGCCCAAGCGCTCGCGCTTCAAGGCCTACCCGCTCGGCTACTTCCACATTGATCTGGCCGAGGTTCACACGGCGGAAGGGCGGCTCTACCTGCTCGTCGCCATCGACCGCACGACCAAGTTCGCCTTCGTTGAGCTTCATGAGAAGGCGACACGGCGGGTTGCGGGTGACTTCCTCCGCCATCTCATCGAGGCCGTGCCCTACAAGGTGCACACGGTGCTCACCGACAACGGCACCCACTTCACGACACCCGGCAACGTTGCCTCGGCCGCATCCATCATCAAGGAGGCGATCGAGGCCGGAGAGACCTTCCGAGCCCACAGCTTTGAGTCCGCCTGCGCCCGAAACGATATCGACCATCGCCTGACCAAGCCGCGCCATCCCTGGACCAACGGTCAGGTCGAGCGAATGAACCGCACGATCAAGGACGCGACGGTCAAGCGTTACCACTATGACAGCTACGACAAGCTCCGCGCCCATCTGGCCGACTTCGTCAGCGCCTACAATTTTGGCCGCCGCCTGAAGACCCTGCGGGGTCTCACGCCCTACGAGGCCATCTGCAAAGCATGGTCCGCCGAGCCC
>NZ_VRUX01000987.1:0-1008 GCF_008039885.1 Methylobacterium sp. WL103 | reverse complement strand
CCCCCCCCCCCATTTTTTTTTTAATCACCACACCGCAAAACCCCTATGGCCCCGGGTCGGGGGGGCTGTTTTTGGTTTAAAATTCACGCCCCCCCCCGTGCCGCGTCCTGGACGCAGGCGACGGCGCAGCCCCAGGCCTCCACCAGGACCGAGAGCGCGCCGAAAAGCGAGACTACGACTAAGACCGAAGCCGGGCTCGCCGGCCCGATCCCCGAGAAGCTGCGTGCCGCCGTGGATGGCGTCGTGCGCGGGCTGGCGCCGGTGCTGAAGGGGTTGGCGACCAAGGGGCTGACGCCCATGGGCCTGGCCCCGCAGGCTCCAGGCTTCGGCTTCGCCAAGCCGCAGACGCCTGACCGGTCGGCCGAAACCGCCGCGGGCGCAGGTTCGGTCGTCACCAAGAGCTTTGCCGGACCGGCGGGGACGCGCGAGTATCGCCTATTCGTCCCGAGCCAGCCGCATGTTCCGGCGGCCCTCGTGGTGATGCTGCACGGCTGCAACCAGACCGCGGACGACTTCGCCGTCGGCACCGGCATGAACCGGCTGGCGGAGCGCGACGGCCTGTTCGTCGCCTACCCGGTCCAGACCGGCCGCGCCAACGCGCAGCGCTGCTGGAACTGGTTCGAGCCGCGCGACCAGGGCCGCGAGACCGGCGAGGCCGCCATCATCGCCGGCCTCACCCGCGCGGTCATGGCCGATCACGCGATCGACCCGAGCCGCGTCTTCATCGCCGGGCTCTCGGCAGGCGGGGCGGCGGCGGCCAACATCGCCCGAGCCTTCCCCGACCTCTACGCCGCGGTCGGCGTGCATTCCGGGCTCGCGGCCTCCTGCGCCCGCGACGTCGGCTCCGCGATGATGGCGATGCAGATGGGCGCGCCCGGCCCCGGCGGTGGCGCCCACGTGCCGACCATCGTCTTCCACGGCGAGGACGACACCACGGTGAGCATCCGCAACGCCGACCAAGTGCTGGCCCAGGCGGGCGCCGCCGCGCTGACGCCCGCGCGCGAGCGT
>NZ_VRUX01000986.1:0-1008 GCF_008039885.1 Methylobacterium sp. WL103 | reverse complement strand
TCGCGGACGCGCTCGACGGCGCGGGCGCGGCGGCGTCGAGCCTCGACGAGACTGGCAGCCACGCGGCGCGCTTCCGGGTGTGAGCGCCTCGGCGCCCTAATCCGGTCGCGCCCCGCTTCATCGGCGCGCGAAATGCTGTAGACGGGCGCCTCACGCGTTTCTTCTTCAGACTGCGAACAAGAATGTCCGCCTCTCCCCGTCTCCGCCCGGTGCCCCGTCCGGGCGTCCTGGCGATCGACCTCTACGTTCCCGGCAAGAGCGGGGCGCCGGGCCATGCCAAGATCCACAAGCTCTCGTCGAACGAGACGCCGCTCGGCCCGAGCCCGGCGGCGGTGGCGGCGATGCAGGCGGCGACGGCCAAGCTCGAGGTCTACCCCGACGGCACCTCCGCCCTGCTGCGGAACGCCATCGCTGCGCGCCACGACATCGATGCGAGCCGAGTCGTCTGCGGCGCCGGCTCGGACGAGCTGCTGTCGCTGCTGGCCTACGCCTATGTCGGCCCCGGCGACGAGGGCGTGTTCTGCGAGCACGGGTTCCTGGTCTACCGCATCGCCATCCTGGCGGCGGGCGGCACCGCCGTGGTCGTCCCCGAGCGCGATCTCACGGCCGACGTCGACGCGATCCTCGCCGCCGTGACCCCGCGGACGAAGATCGTCTACGTCGCGAACCCCAACAACCCGACGGGCACCTACCTGCCGCTCGCCGAGGTGCGCCGCCTGCATGCCGGCCTGCCGGGCGACGTGCTGCTGGTCCTCGACGGCGCCTACGCCGAATACGTCCAGGCGGACGACTATTCGGCCGGGTTCGAGCTCGCGCGCGACGCCGACAACGTCGTGATGACCCGTACCTTCTCGAAGATCCACGGTCTCGCCGCCCTCCGGATCGGCTGGATGGTCGGGCCGGCCCACGTGATGGAGGCGGTCAACCGCATCCGCGGGCCGTTCAACCTGTCCACCGCCGGCATGGCGGCCGGCGCGGCGGCGCTTGCCGACGAGGCGCATGCCGCGG
>NZ_VRUX01000985.1:0-1009 GCF_008039885.1 Methylobacterium sp. WL103 | reverse complement strand
ACGGTCCGGAACACCCGGGCCGGCGAGGCGCCGAGGTCGGCCGCCGCCTCGCGCAGAGCCGGATCGAGGCGGCTCAGCACGGCGTAGAGCGGCAGCACCATGAACGGCAGGTAGGCGTAGACGAGGCCGATGAGCACTGCGACGGGGGTATTCAGGATTTCTAGCGGCTGTCCGATCAGCCCCAGGCGCATCAGCCCGAGGTTGAGCAGGCCTTCCGGCTTCAGGATCGCGATCCAGGCGTAGACCCGGATCAGGAAGCTCGTCCAGAACGGCACCACGACGAGGGCGACGAGCAGCGGCTGACGCCCCGCCGGGCTCCGGGCGATGGCGTAGGCGAGCGGGGTGGCGATGCCCGCCAGGATGATCGTCGCCGCCAGCGCGTAGGCCACCGAGGCCAGGGCCGCGTCGCGATAGAGCGCGTCGGTGGCAAGCGTGACGTAGTTCTCGACGTTCAAGGCCTGGAGGAAGTCCGACCAATCCCCCGCCCCGCCCCGCCAGTCGAGCACCGGCAGGTATGGCGGCATCGCGGTGGCCGGCTCCGACAGGCTGATCTTCAAGGTGATGACGAACGGCACCAGGAAGAACGCGCCGAGCCAGAGCCAGACCGGCAGGCGAAGCAGGGCCTGTAGGCTTCGCGCGCGCGACAGGGGGATCATTTCGAGAACCTCACCCGAACCACAATCTCCGGGGCGACGACGTTCATACATTGCACATGCGAAGCCGCCACGCGTTCCCTCCCCACGCAAAGAAGGGAGGAAGAGGCGCGTCGTGGTCGCGACACACCAAAACCACCCCACGCGAACAAAAGTCCGCCGGCGGCATGGCCCGAACATCACGAAACAGGAGACGCGGGACGCCGCGGAACCCTGTGATGATGCGCGATTAGCCGGTTCCCCGGCGTCCCGCGGTGCCGGGCCCGGAACGCGGGCGTCGGCGCCGATTTGGCGTCGCGGCTGGTTCGATCGTAGCCACACAACGCGGGGCAGGAGGCCAAAGCCTCGAACGCCTG
>NZ_VRUX01000984.1:0-1012 GCF_008039885.1 Methylobacterium sp. WL103 | reverse complement strand
CCTCCTCGGCGCAGCGGTCGGGCGCGCGCCGCGCGCGGCTCTCGACCATCTCGGCGATGTCGCAGGCGGTGAAGCCGAGGCCGCGCCCGAGCTGCGCCGCGCGTTCGCGGTAGCGCGCGGCCAGGTCGCGCTCGGGCCCGGTCTTGACGCGCCCGATCGCGGCGACGAGGAGGCGCAAGGCGTGCTTCAGTCGGTGGAGAGGCCCGAGGGCCGGTCGGCCCCCCACATCTTCTCGAGGTTGTAGAAGCCGCGGACCTCAGGCCGGAAGATGTGGACCAGGATGTCGCCGGCATCGATCAGCACCCAGTCGCAGGCGGGCATGCCCTCGACGCGGGCGGTGCCGAAGGACTTGGCCTTCATCTCCTGCGTGATGTGGTCGGCGATCGAGCCGACATGGCGCTGCGACCGTCCGGACGCGATGATCATCGTGTCGGCGATCGAGGTCTTGCCGGCGAGATCGATGGCGATCGTCTCCTCGGCCTTCATCTCGTCGAGACACCCGAGCACGAGCGTCCTCAGGTCTTCGACCCTGGCCAGGGCAGCGGTCTCGGAACCCTGGGTTCCCGTGTGGAGCGACTCGGACAGCGTCCTGATTCCTCGGATAGCGGCAGCGGCGGCGCGCACGTTCGTAGAACCGCGGACTTTGGCCGGTTCCGGCCGGTAATTCAAGGTTCCCCGCCGCCGCGGCTCGCATCGCGGATCTGCGTCGAGGAGAGATGCGAGCGCGGGCCGTGCAGGAAGACCCAGGCCGGGGGGGGCATATCCGGCAGGGCGGAGGCGTCCGACTCGGGGATCCGGGCGGCGGAGAACCGCCGCGCGGCCCGCGCGCTCGGGGCGCTGAGCGTATGGCCGGGCCGGTCGATCACAGCCACCGGCATCAGCCGCATGATCTCGGCGGAGCCCTTCCAACGGTGGAAGCTCGCCAGCGAGTCGGCCCCCATGATCCAGACGAAGCGGACGCCCGGCCGCCGCCGCGCCAGCCAGCGCAGGGTGTCGCGGGTGAAGCGGGCAC
>NZ_VRUX01000983.1:0-1022 GCF_008039885.1 Methylobacterium sp. WL103 | reverse complement strand
CCCGCGCCCGCCCCCAGATCGCATGCGGCATCGCCATCGGCATCACGCCGCGCAATGCCTCGCGGCCGCTCCCGTCCCGGTCCCAGGCCAGGGCGAAGGCGATGGCCCGGCCGCCGGACTGATGCCGGGCCGCGCTCAGCAGGTAATCCGGGTCGACCCGCGGATCGGTGATCGCGTTGCGCGTCATCAGCGCCCGCCAGGCGGCGACCGCGCCGTCGTCGACGGTGCCGGCGAGGCGCAGGTCCACCCGCCAACCTTCGGTGGCCGCCTCGGTGCCGGTCGAAACCGGGTGGACGTCCACCGCCGCGTCGGGCTGGGCCTGTCCGCCCTGGATCACCGTGAAGCCGTGCGTCATGGCACCTGCGTCCCGCCTTGGCTACGAATCGTCCCGATCCGGGACGTTCGGGCCCCCTCGGGCGCCCTTCGACAGGCTGGTTTCAAGGATGGTGCCGCGGGCTCCGTCATACCAAATCCGGTCGATCCCTTCGGGATGGCGGATTTGGGCTTCGCTCAAGCGCCGCGCGGGCTTGCCTGACACGGCCTCCGCTTCGATTGCGCGGAGGCCGTATCAGCCGCCGGGAATCGCCAGCGGGTTGTTCGTCAGCGCCGCCGCATCCGGCGCGTCGATCCGCGGGCGGCCGAGGAAGGCGTCCCAGAGGCTGACGACGAAGGCCGGATCGAGGTCGCGGACGATCAGCACCAGGCGTGAGGTGCGGTCGTCGTCGGGCCAGGCCGGCAGGGTGACGGGGGCGTGCACCACGTGCTGGACGCCGTGGACCACCACCGGCCGGTCGGGGTCGTCGGCGATCGCGACGAGGCCCTTGAGGCGCAGGAGCTTCGGGCCGTGCCCGCCCCGCAGCAGATCCAGGAACATCTCGAACGCCGGGCGCGGCACCGGCGCGTCGCTGGTCAGCGAGAAGGCGCGGATCGCCGCGTCGTGCCGATTCACGTCGTGGGCGTGGCCGTCCGTCTCGGGCACCGCGCCGAGCCAGGCGCGCACGTCGGCGGCCTTGCCGTCGAGG
>NZ_VRUX01000982.1:0-1026 GCF_008039885.1 Methylobacterium sp. WL103 | reverse complement strand
CGAGAGACCCGCTTCATGACCCATATCTGCACCAGCCTCCGCACCCTCCTCGCCGGAGCCGCCTTGCTCCTAGCCCAGGCCCAGCCCGGGCTCGCCGCCGGCTTCGACGGCGCGATCAAGAACAACGCGCTGGCCCTGAACGCCGCCGGGACCGTCGCCGCTGTGTCGAACAGCGAGGAGAGCGCCGTCGTCGTCTACGACGTCGCCAAGGGCACGGTGGTGCGCCGCCTCGACGGCTTCGTCACGCCGCGCAACATCGTGTTCGCGCCGGACGGCGCCCGCTTCTACGTCTCCGACAGCGGTACCGGCAGGATCACGGTCTACGAGACCGCCACCGGGAAGGAGGCCGGCGTTCTTGCCGCGGGCCCCGGCGCGTTCGGCACGGTGCTCTCGGCCGACGGGACCAAGCTCTACGTCAATAACGAGGCCGCGAGCACGCTGACCGTGTTCGACACCAAGACCATGCTCGCCGAGGCTGTGATCCCCGGCTTCGCGCAGCCGCGCCAAGGCGTGAAGCTATCGCCGGACGGCAAGACCGTGTTCGTGACGAACTTCCTCGGCGACAAGATCACGTTGGTCGATACCGCCACCAACAAGATCACCGGCGAGATCGCCGGGTTCGACAAGCTGCGCGCCATCTCGATCACCAAGGACGGTAAGACGCTGTTTGCCGCCAACAGCGGCCGCAACACCATCGGCGTGGTCGATGTCGCCGCCCGTAAGGTCACCTCCGAGGTGGCAGTGGGCAAGGACCCCTACGGCGCCGCGCTGACCCCGGACGGGCACTTCGTCTATTCGGGCAACCTCAAGGACAACTCGCTCTCTGTGATCGACACCGGCACCCTCAAGGTCGTCGCCACGGTGACCGGCCTGAACGAGCCGCGCCAGGCGATCGCGTTCTCGGCCGACAACGCCCACGCCTACGTCCTCAACCGCGACCTCAGCGTCGCCGTGGTGGACCGGGCGAAGAACGCGGTCATCTCGACGATGAAGCCCTGAGGCGACGCGCGCCGGGGGCCTTATCGC
>NZ_VRUX01000981.1:0-1027 GCF_008039885.1 Methylobacterium sp. WL103 | reverse complement strand
GGCGTCGCCCGGCGCCTCGCGCACCAGCAGGATCGGCAGGCTGGCGAAGATCGCGGCCGCGAGCAGGCACAGGGCTCCGAACCGGAACCCGTAGGCCGCGAGCAGCCAGCCGAACAGGCCGGCGCCGAGGCTGGTGCCGGCGACGAACCCGGCCCGGGTGCAGGCGCTCATCCGCCCGAGCTCGCCCTGTGGGACATGGTCCATCACCATCCGGTCGCAGGCGGTGTCGAGCAGGGCGGCGAAGGTGCTGTGGGCGAGGAACACGAGGCCGAGCGCGCCGAGCGACCGCTCGCCGGGCACGAGCAGCAGCCCGGCCAGCGCCAGGTGGCAGCCGAGGATCGCGAGCACGCTCCAGGCGCGGCGCCGCCCCATCGCGAACCGGCTCGCGCGATCGACCAGCGGCCCCCACAGGATCGGCTGGACCGTCCAGGGCAGGCCGGCGATGGCGAAGTGAAGGCCGACCTCCGCGCTCGACACGCCCTGCGCCGCCAGATGGTTGGCGAGCGCCGTGAGGGAGAATCCAGCGACCAGGCCCTGGTAGAAGTAGGTGGCGAAGAACACGCCGTAGCGCGTCCTGCGATCCTGCAGGGTCGGCAGCCGAACCGACGACCGACCTGACGACCACCGTGCGGCCGCACCGGCTTGCGGACCCGGCCGCACGGGCGGATCCTCGCCGCCGCTCATCGCCGAAGGTCTTTCATTGCACGCGCACCCGCTCCGCCCCGATCCTACGACGGAAGCCGGCCGAACGCGCGCGCCTTTCGCTCCCCCCGCAGAGAGGGGAGCGAACAGCAGGTTTCCGGCGCCGGCATCATGAGCGACGGTTGGATCGTCACCGAACCCGGCCCCACCGATACGATCCAGATCTGGAGCGTCGACCTCGCCCTGTCCACGGATCGGCTCGCGCGCTGCGATGCCTGGCTTTCGCCCGCGGAGGCCGCCCGCGCCGGCCGCTTCCTCCGGGCGGAGGATCGCGACCGGTCCCGCGTGAGCCACGCGGCGCTCCGCCTGATCCTCGCCCATGCGC
>NZ_VRUX01000980.1:0-1028 GCF_008039885.1 Methylobacterium sp. WL103 | reverse complement strand
CGCGGCTGCGCACGGCGACCGGCTGGACGCCCCGCGGCGACTGGGACGCCGCGATCGCCGACGTGCTCGAGCATGCGCGCGCAAGGCTGGGCCGGCCCGGACCGTGAGCACGGCCGTCGGGTCGGCGAAGGGCAAGTTTAGGTCGGCAAGGAAATGAGGACGTCGTGAGCAGCCTGAAGTTCGGGACGAGCGGCCTGCGCGGCCTGGTGGCCGACCTCGTCGGGTGGCCGAGCTACGCCTATGCCGGCGCGTTCTTCCGCTCCGTCGGGGCCACTTCCTGCGCGAGCCGCACCGCGGTGATCGGGCGCGACCTGCGCGACAGCAGCGCGGACATCGCCGCCACCGTCGCCACGGCGGCTGCCGCCGCGGGCTTTGCCGCGATCGATTGCGGCCCGCTTCCGACGCCGGCGCTGGCGCTGGAGGCGATCCGGCGCGGGGCCTGCGCCGTGATGGTCACCGGCAGCCACATCCCGCAGGACCGCAACGGCCTGAAGTTCTACCGGCCCGACGGCGAGATCACCAAAGCCGACGAGGCCGCCATCCTCGCCGCCCTCGGCGACGTCTCCGCGGTCGGGACGATGCCGGCGCCCGTCGCCGCGACGCCGGACCCGGACGTGGTCGAGCGCTACCGGCGCCGGTACAGTGCGGCCTTCGCGCCCGACATCCTCGCCGGCCTGCGCGTCGCCGTCTACCAGCAGAGCTCGGTCGCCCGCGACCTGCTCGCCGACTTGCTGGCAGGGTTCGGCGCCGAGGTCACGCCGGTCGGCCGCTCGGACACGTTCGTCCCGATCGACACCGAGGCGCATCGCCCGGAGGACGTGACTTACATCGCCGAGACCATGGCGTCGGGCGCCTACGACGCGCTGGTCACCACCGACGGCGACGCCGACCGGCCGCTGGTGGCCGACGACGCCGGCTGCATCCTGCGCGGCGACGTGCTCGGCCTGATCACGGCGCGGTATCTCGGCGCCGACGCGGTGGCGGTGCCCGTCACCGCGGGCTCGGCGATCGAGCGGGCCGGCGGGTTC
>NZ_VRUX01000097.1:0-10964 GCF_008039885.1 Methylobacterium sp. WL103 | reverse complement strand
CCGCGCGAGGCGCCGCCGACGGGAGCCGGCGCCTCGCGCGGCGTGCAGATCGAGCGCTTGCCGCCGGCGCGGATGAAATCGAGGATCTCGCGGACCGCCGGGTGGCTCTCGAACTCCGAAGCCACGTCTTCCACCCGCTCCATCAGCGTGCCCTCGGCCGCGAAGAGCGAACGGTAAGCGCGGCGCAGCGCATGGATGTCTTCGCGGGCGAAGCCCCGTCGCTGGAGGCCGACGATGTTGAGGCCCGAGAGCGAAGCGCGGTTGCCGAGCACCATGCCGTAGGGGATGCAGTCGTTCTCCAGGGCCGACAGACCGCCGACGAAAGCATGCGCGCCGACGCGGGCGAACTGGATCACCGCGGCGCCGCCGCCGAGGATCGCGTAGTCGCCGACGCTGCAATGGCCGGCGAGCATGACGTTGTTCGAGAAGATCACGTCGCTGCCGACATGGCCGTCATGGCCCACATGGGCGTTGGCCAGGAAGGTGCAGCGGTCGCCGACCACGGTCTCCAGGCCGCCGCCCTCGGTGCCCGGATTCATGGTCACGCCCTCGCGGATCAGGCAATCGGAGCCGATCCGCAGCGTCGAGGCCTCGCCCTTGTACTTCAGGTCCTGCGGCGGGTGGCCGATCGAGGCGAAGGGATAGATCTTCGTCCGCGCGCCGATCCGGGTGTCGCCCGCCACCACCGCGTGGCTCACGAGCTCGCAATCGACGCCGAGCACCACCTGCGGGCCGACATGGCAGAACGGCCCGATGCGGCAGCCGTCGCCGATCTCGGCGCCGTCCTCGACGATCGCGCTCGGATGGATCGCGGGCGCGCTCACGCGGTCACCAGCATGGCCCCGATGTCGGCCTCCGCCACGAGGACGCCGTCGACGCGGGCCTCTCCGTGGAACCACCACATCGTCTTGCGATTGTTGGTCTTCTTCATGTGGAAGCGGACCTGATCGCCCGGCACCACCGGCTTGCGGAACTTGCACTTGTCGATGGTCATGAAGAACACTTGCTTGGTCTGCACGTTGCTCTCCATGATGTGCCGGCAGCAGATCGCGCCCGCCGTCTGGGCCATGCCCTCGATCAGCAGCACCCCGGGGAACACCGGCATGTTCGGGAAGTGCCCGGTGAATTGCGGCTCGTTGACGGTGACGTTCTTGATGCCGATGCAGCTCTCGTCGCCGTCGATCTCGATGATCCGGTCGATCATCAGGAACGGGTAGCGGTGCGGCAACAGCTCAAGCACCTTCTGGATGTCGGCCGAGCCGAGTTCACGCGCCGTCTCACTCATCGATCTCTTCGATCCTCGCCTCGACGCCGCGCATCCGCGCCCGCCCGTCGTCACCGATCCCCGTCCTTTCGACCCAAACGGCGCCCGGATGCAAGCGCGGCCGACGCCGGATCTTGGACGATCAGGGCCTTGGACGATCGGGAGCTTGGACGATCAGCCCTTGTCGGCAGGCTCGTCGCGGCCGCTGCGCTCGGCGAGGCGGGCGAGCGTGGTCAGCTCGCGGAACCAGGCGCGGACGGGCTTGGCCGGCGTGCCACCCCAGCGGCTGCCGGGCGGCACGTCGCGGTTGACGTTGGAGGAGCCGGCGATCTGCGACCCGCGGCCGATGCGAAGGTGGCCGACGACCCCGACCTGCCCGCCGAGTACGACGTAGTCCTCCAGCGTCGTCGAGCCGGAGATGCCGACGCCCGAGACGATCACGCAGTGGCGGCCGATCACCACGTTATGGGCGATCTGCACGAGGTTATCGATCTTGGTGCCCTCGCCGATCACCGTGTCGCGTGAGGCACCGCGGTCCACCGTCGTGTTGGCGCCGATCTCGACGTCGTCCTGCACGATCACCCGGCCGACCTGCGGCACCTTGAGGTGGGTCGCGCCCATGTGGAACCCGAAGCCGTCCTGGCCGATGCGGGCGCCGGGATGGAGGATGACGCGGTTGCCGATGAGCGCGTGGCTCAAGGTGACGCCGGCGCCGACGGCGCAATCCCGCCCGATCCGCACGTTGGGGCCGATGCTGGCGCCGGGGCCGATCACCGTGCCCGCGCCGACCTCGGCCCCGGGGCCGACGACCGCGCCGGGATCGACCGTGACGCCGTCTTCCAGGCGCGCGTCGGGGTGGACGTGGGCGCCCGGCGCGACGCCACGGGCGCCGAACTGCGAGCCGGGGCGGAGTGCGTCCGGATGCAGACGGCCGAGGAGGTCGGCGTAGACGCGGTAGGGATCGCGCAGGACGAGCCCGGCGGTGCCGGCGGGGACGCGGGCGGCGAAGCGCGGGGCGACGAGGCAGATGCCGGCCCGGGTCGCGGCGAGCGCCTCGCCGTAGCGGGCGTTGTCCATGTAGGCGAGGTCGTGCGACCCCGCGGTTTCCAGGGGCGCGGCGGCGTCGACCCGATGCGCCGGATCGAAGCCCTCGGGCACGGGAAGGCCCGCCGCCTCGGCGACGTGGCCGAGGGTCAGACCGGGCTGTGGGATGAAGAAGACGGGATCAGGCATGCACGACAACGCGCCGCCCCGGGAAACCCGAGGCGGCGCGCGACCTTTTTTCCGAGATCAGAACCGCGAGCCGCCGGAGAAGCGGAACGCCTGCGTCTGGTCCGCGCCGATATGGCCGTACTTGCCGAGCGTCGGCACGAAGACCTTCACGCCTTCGTCCTTGCTGAGGGCATAGGCGTAGTCGAAGCGGATCGGGCCGAGGGGAGAGTTCCACAGGATCGAGGCGCCGACCGACGAGCGAATCGTGGTCTTGTCGCGGACGTTCACGCATTCCGGCTCGACGCCGATGCTGAAGGCGTTGAAGTTGCAGGCGCCGCCGGGCGCGGTGCCGTTGATGAAGTTGTCGCCGTTCACGTCGAAGTTCGTGCGGCCGTGATAGCCGAACAGCGTGCCGGCGTCGGCGAAGACCGCGCCCTTCAGGCCGAGATCACGCGGCACGTAGGGGAGCGGGAACTGGATCTCGAGGGTGCCGCCGACGTAGGTCGAGCCGCCGATGGCGTTGGAGCGGGCGTCGGTGGTGCCGACGTCGCGCGGTCCGATGCCGTTGGGGGCGAAGCCGCGGACGAGCGACGGCCCGAGGAAGAACTGGTCGGTGATGCGCAGCGGGTTGCTGTCGAGCGCCTCGATGTGACCGCCCTGGATGCGGACGAAGCCGACGACGTCCTCGTAGAGCTCCTTGTAGTACCGGGCGTCGCCGGTGACGCGGAAGAACTTCGAGTCGCCGCCGAGACCCGCAAGGTCGGGCTTCAGCTCGGCGTAGAGGCCGTTGCGCGGCGCGCCGATCACGTCGAGCGTCGAGTAGGCCAGCGTCAGGCCGGCGAGCGAGGTGAGCGTGTTGCCCTGCGAGCCCTTGATCGCGATCGACGCTTCGCCGTTGTAGGCGCAGTTCGGGTAGGAGGCGAGGCCGACGCGGCTCCGGCCGGTCGCGGGATCGACCGTCCCACGCGCGTCGTTGGCGGTGTAGACGTCGGTGAGGCCCGGGATCGGGTTCGAGCAGTCGTTGTAGGGCTGCTTGATCGAGTTCGGGACCTTCAGCTCGGTGTTGTACAGCGAGTAGCGCAGCGTGACGCCGAACTGCTCGGTCACCGGCAGGCCGATGCGGAGCTGGCCGCCGTAGACGGTGGTCTCGTAGCGCGAGTAGCGGGTCAGGTCGCTGTACTTGTAGAACGCGTCGAAGCCGGCTGCGAGGCGGTAGCCGAGGAAGTACGGCTCCGTGAACGAGAAGTCGACGCCGCGGGAATACTGACCGCCGGTTCCGGCGAGGCGGACGTACTGGCCGCGGCCGAGGAAGTTCGATTCGGAGACCGAGACCTCGCCGATGATGCCGTCCTGGGTGGAGTAGCCGCCGGCCACCGAGAACGAGCCCGTGGGCTGATCCTCGACGTCGATGTTGATCACGACGCGATCGGGCGAGGAGCCCGGCTCGTTCGAGAAGCGGACCTTCTTGAAGAAGCCCAGGCCGTTCAGGCGGCGCTCGGCCCGGTCGGTCAGCACGCGGTTGTAGGCGTCGCCCTCGGCGATATCGAGCTCGCGGCGGATGACGTAGTCGCGCGTGCGGGTGTTGCCGCGGATGTTGATGCGCTCGACGTAGACGCGCGGGCCGTCCTCGACGACGAAGCCGAGGGAGACCTGGTGGGTCGCGCGGTCGCGCTGGCCGGTCGGGCGGACCTGGGCGAAGGGGTAGCCAGCACGCGCCACGTCGTTGGTCAGGCCCGACAGGGTCTTCTCGACGTCCTCGGCGTTGTAGATGTCGCCGACCGCGGTGCGGACCTCGCCGTCGAGGCGCGTCGTGTCGAGGCCCGGCAGGCGGGAATCCACCGCCACGGCGCCGACCGTGTACTGCTCGCCTTCCTCGACGGTGACCGTGATCACCCAGCCGTTGGCGTCCGGGCCCTCGACGTAGCGGGCGTCGGCGTTGACGATGCGGAAGTCGGCGTAGCCCTTGCGCAGGTAGTAGCGGCGGACGAGGTCGAGGTCGTTGGCGATGCGATCGGGATCGTAGACGTCGGAGGTCTTGATGAACGACAGGAAGTTCATCTCGGACGAGGAGACCAGCCCCTTCAAGGTCCGCTCGCTCACGGCGCTGTTGCCGACGAAGCTGATCGACACGATGCCGGTCTTGTCGCCCTCGTCGATCTGGTAGATCACGTCGACCGAGCCGTTCGGCAGATCGACGGTGCGGTAGGTGACCTTGGCGGTCCCGCGGCCGGCGCGGCGGTAGACTTCCTTGATCCGCGCCATGTCGGACTTGACCACGGCCTCGTTGAAGGCGCCGCGAGCTTTCGCCTCGACCTGACCTTCGAGGGTCGCCTTCTCGATCTTCTTGTTGCCCTCGAACACGACCCGGTTGATCAGGTTGTTCTCGCGGACCGTCACGACGGTGCGACCGCCGCTGGCGGCGACCTTCACGTCGGCGAACATGCCGCTCGCGAGCAGGTTGCGGCGGGCTTCCTCGGCGGAGCCTGATGCGGTGCCGGTGACGTAGGAACGGATGGTGTCGGCGTCGACGCGCCGGTTGCCCTGGACGACGATCTGCTGGGCCTGCGCGACCCCGGTCAGCGCAATGCCCGCCGCGGCGGCTAGGACGATGGTCCGCTTCACCGACTTACGCCGGTGCTTCCCCGTCATCGACATCATCTATTCGCCCGTCTGTCTTATTATCGGATCGGGTTCGCACCCGCCACGGGCGGCCGTTGACCGGCCGTCCCGTAATACCTGGTCCAAGCGTAGCTCTTACCGGGATTCCCTAGCCAAGCAAACGGCGCGGGAGGCCCCATGACCTGGATTTTGGAGGGCCGTGGCCTTCAGGCCACTTAACGGTGACGCGAAGTTCCCGTCCAATTCGTCGCAGGGTAAACGAACGGTAAATCCCTGCCGCATCACGACATTCCTGGCGCGAATGGGATCGCCGCAACGCCTTCGAAACCATCTGGAGGCGTTTCGGCGGGTGCGGTGCCGCGGCCCGATCGGGCGCCCGGCGAGGCTCCCGCGGACCCAATCACGGCGGGAATGCGGCGCCCCGCGCCGGGCGCCCGCCGAAGGGCGCCGCGACGCTCAGGTCGCGCGCCAGGAGGCGCCGAGGTTGAGGATGTCGTTCCAGGCCGCGAAGATCATCAGGACCAGCACGAGCCCGAGTCCGAGTCGGAAGCCGATCTCCTGCGCACGCTCGCTCAGGGGGCGGCCGCGCACCACCTCGAAGGCGTAGAACAGCAGGTGCCCGCCATCGAGCAGCGGCACCGGGAACAGGTTGAGCAGGCCGATCGAGACCGAGAGCAGCGCGATCAGCCCGATCAGCCCGCCGATGCCGCCGACCTTGGCGACCTCGCCGGAGACGCGGGCGATGCCGATCGGGCCGGAGAGCTGGTCGGCGGATTCGCGGCCGGTCACCAGCTTGCCGAGGTAGGAGAAGGTCCGCTCCACCACGAACGCGGTCTCGTGGACGCCGAGCCCGAGGGAGGCGACGGGGCCGTAGGTGACGAGCTTCGCCTCGGAGGCTGCCGGCGAGCGGATGCCGAGGCGCCCGATCCGGTGGCGGCCGAACTTGGTGCTCTCCTCGTAGACGGCCGGGGTCGCGACGATCGGGACGTCGGCCCCGGCGCGCTCGACGACGAAGTTCAGCGGCGTCCCGGCGCTGCCGGTGACGATGCGGTACATCGCGTTGAAGTCGGCGACCGGCTCGCCGTCGATGCTCTTCACGAGGTCGCCGGGCTGGAAGCCGGCCTGCGCGGCGGCGCTGTTGGGGTCGATCGCCGAGACCCGGGCCGGCAGCTCCATGCGGCCGCCGAGCCAGATCGCGCCGGCGAACAGCAGGATCGCCAGGATGAAGTTCGCCACCGGGCCGGCGACGACGATCGCCGCGCGCTTGGCCACCGGCTGGGTCGGGAAGCTGGTCGCCCGCTCCTGCGGGGTCATCCGCGAGATCGCCTCGGGCGAGGGTACGCTGGCGCCGTTGGCGTCGCCGTGGAACTTGACGTAGCCGCCGAGCGGGATGGCGCAGAGCTTCCAGCGGGTGCCATGCCGGTCGTTGAAGCCGACGAGCTCCGGCCCAAAGCCGATCGAGAAGGCGTGGACGCCGACGCCGCACCAGCGGCCGACGAGGAAGTGCCCCATCTCGTGGACGAAGACCACGACGGTCAGAACGAACAGGAACGGGATCACCGCACCGAAGAAGCCGGTGGCCGTGCCGCCCATCGCGGTCAGGAAATCCATGCGTCGATCCTCGGGCCGCGCGCGGGCCCAGCGTTCCGTCCTAGCAGATCGGTGCCGTGGTGATCCAACGCAAACCTGCGCGACCCGATCTCCAGCGTGGCACGAGCGCGCGCGCGCCGCGACGCCTGCGGGGCGCACGCCGTGGTTTTCCCCGCAATCCCGTCCTTCGAACGCCGCTTGCGAACGCCGCCTGCGAACCCAGCTTGCGAACGCAGCCTGGCCCGATGCGTCAGTGCGCGCCGCCGCCGGCGACGGCCGCCGGCTTACGGATCAGGGGGGTGGCGAGCGCCATCGTCAGGAACAGGCCGGTGAGCACCAGGAACACGTCCTCGAAGCTCATCACCAGGCCCTGCATCCGCACGGTGTTGGTCATCGCCTTCAAGGCCATCTTCTCCGCGTCGCCCCCGGTCGCCTCGAACTGGCGCCGCATCGCGTCGAGGCGCTCCAGGGCCGCGCCGTTGGCCCAGGTGAAGCGCTCGTGCAGGCGGGCGAGGTGCAGGTCCCAGCGGTCGTTGAGCAGGGTGTTGATCAGCGCGAGCCCCACCGCGCCGCCGAGGTTGCGGGTGAGGTTGTAGAGACCCGACGCGTTCTTGATCCGGGCCGGCGGCAGGGTGCCGAGCGCGATGTTGTTGATCGGGATCATGCACAGCATCAGCGAGCAGCCGCGCAGCACCTGCGGCCACAGCAGCTCCCAGAAGTCCCAATCCTTGGTCAGGCCGGTGACGATCCAGGTTCCGGCGGCGAAGCCCGTGAACCCGATCGCCATGAGGATGCGCGGATCGACCTTGCCGGAGAAACGCCCGGCGATCGGTGCGGTGGCGAACATGCACAGGCCCGAGACGAACATCGTCTCGCCGATCTGCAGCGCCGAGTAGCCGCGGACCCGGGCGAGGTAGACCGGATAGAGGTAGGTCAGCCCATACAGGCCGATGCCGAGGACGAAGCTTGCGGCGCAGCCGGCGGCGAAGTTCCGGTCGGTGAAGGCGCGCAGGTCCACGATCGGTTGTTTCGCGGTGAAGACCCGCCAGAAGAAGCCGACCGCCGACACCACGCCGATCACGGCGCAGATCGCCACCGCGTCGTCCTGCAGCCAATCGTGGTTCGGTCCCTCCTCGAGAACGTATTCGAGGCAACCGAGGAAGCCGGCCATGCCGGCGAGCCCGTACCAGTCGAAGCTCTTGAACAGGTCGAGGTTCGGCTCGTCGAAGTCGACGAGGACGTAGGTCGAGACCGTGACGGCGATACCGGGCACCACGTTGATCAGGAACAGCCAGTGCCAGGAGCCGAGATCCGTCAGGTAGCCGCCCACCGTCGGGCCGATGGTCGGCGCCAGCGTCGCCACGAGGCCGATCATCGGCGAGACGATCGAGCGCTTGGACGGGGGGAAGATGGTGAAGGCGGAGGCGAACACCGTCGGGATCATGCCGCCCCCGATGAAGCCCTGCAGCGCTCGCCAGACGATCATCTCGTTGATCGACGAGGAGGTGGCGCACATCACGCTCATCAGCGTGAAGCCGCCGGCCGAGATCACGAACATCCACCGGGTCGAGAGCACCCGCGAAAGGGTGCCCGAGAGCGGGATCGAGATCACCTCGGCGATGAGATAGCTGGTCTGGACCCAGGGGATTTCGTCGCCCGAGGCCGAGAGGCCCGCCTGGATCTCGTTGAGCGAGGCCGAGACGATCTGGATGTCCAGGATCGCCATGAACATCCCAAACACCATGCACAGGAACGCCACCATCCGGCGGCGGTCGAGCGGCGGCTCGGCCGCCACCGCCGGCACGGCGGGGATCGGGCCGCGGCCGGGTCCGACGGCGGCGCTTGCGGCCATGGGCGTCAGTCCTGCTTGTGCGCGGTGCGAAGCAGCGGCGCGTCGGCGCCGTCGCGGGTGTCGATGCGGACCGTCACCGACAGGCCGGGCCGGAGCAGGCCTTCGGCGGCGATATCGGCCGGCACCTTCACCCGTACCGGCAGGCGCTGGACGATCTTGGTGAAGTTGCCCGTGGCGTTGTCGGGCGGCAACAGGCTGAACACCGAACCGGAGGCGGGCGAGAGCGACTCGACCTCACCCTCGATCTCGCGGCCGGGATAGGCGTCGACCTCGACCTGGACGCGCTGCCCGGGGCGGACGCGCACGAGCTGCGTCTCCTTGAAGTTCGCATCGATGCGTACGCTTTTCAGCGGCACCAGAGCGGCGACGCGCGAGCCCGGCGCGACGTAGGCGCCAGCCTCGACCGCCTTGTTGCCGACCACGCCGTCGAACGGAGCCCGGATCGTCGAGAAGGCCACGTCGCGCTTAGCGCGATCGACGGCGGTGCGCAGTTCGGCGGCCAGGCTCTCGGCCTCGCGCTGCTGGGCATGCAGCACCTCGACGTTGGCCTTCGCCGCGATCAGCCCAGCCTCTGCGCCCTTCACCGCGGCGTCGGTCCGGTCGCGGTCGGCCTTGGCCTGGTCGAGGCGGGATTTGGCGACGTAGTCGGATTGCATCTGCGTCGCGCGGTTGTAGTCGGCGAGCGCGCGCACCGCGTCGGCCTTGGTGGCGTCGATCTGTGCGGCCATCTGCGCGACCTGCGCCTGGGCTGCGTCGGCCTGCCGGCCGATCCGCACGATCGTGCTTTCCTGGGTCGCGAGCTTGTCCTGCGCCGCCTGCTGCGCGAGCCGATAGTCGCCGTCGTCGAGCCGGGCGATCACGTCGCCCTTCTTCACCGACTGGCCGTTCACCACCGGCACCGCTTCGAGGTAACCGGAGACCTTGGCCGCGAGCACCGAGATGTCGGCCTGCACGTAGGCGTCGTCCGTGGACACGAAGAACCGCCCGACCGTCCAGTACTGCCAGCCCTGGTAGCCGCCCCCAGCGAGGACCGCACAGAGCAGGCCGGCCAAGACCAGCTTCTTGCGCGAGCGCGTCTTCGCTGCCGGCGGCTCGGCGGCCTTCGGGGCGGCGGGCGGCGGCTCAACCACCTTCGGGGCAGCACGCGGCGCCTCGGCGCGGTCGTCCCGCACGGCGTCTGCCGTCTCGACCGCATCGATCCGGTCGCCATACTCGCGCAACGACATGCCCGAAATCCCAGTCTCGAAACTTGCTGACCGAACCGTTCGGTCATCGGCGCTAAAAGTTTGACGTCTGCCGATCCAACGCGGTAAATATCATTGACCGAACGGTTCGGTCAATCAGGATCGGAAAGATGCCCGCGACCTCCGCCACGCTGGAACGAGATGCCGCGACGCCGGAAAGCGACAAGCGCCGCCAGATCCTCGACGGCGCGCGCCAGGTCTTCATGGGTGCGGGCTTCGACGGGGCGAGCATGGGCGAGATCGCCCGCACGGCTGGGGTCTCGAAAGGCACGCTCTACGTCTACTTCGACAGCAAGGAGGCGTTGTTCGAGGCGCTGACCCTGGAGGAGAAGCGCGGCCTCGCCGAGGCGCTGTTCAGGCTCGACGCCGACGACCCCGACGTCGCCGCCGTGCTGACGCGGCTCGGCACCACCTACCTCATCGAGATGGTCCGCCCCGAGCACGTGGCGGTGATCCGCATGGTGATCGGGGCGTGCGAGAAGTTTCCGCGCTTCGGCCAAGCCTTCTTCGAGGCCGGCCCGGCGATGGGCGTGGCGCGGCTCACCGCCTACCTCGACGCGCAGGTCACGGCCGGGCGCCTGAAGGCTGACGACACGAACCTCGCCGCCAAGCACTTCCTCCACCTCTGCCAGGCCGGCCTGCTGACGCGGTTGCTGTTCAACGCCGGCGATCCGGTGACGCGGGACGAGATCGACTATCGCATCCGGGAAGCCGTGCGGGTGTTCTTCGCGGGGTACGGCCCGGAGCGGTGACGAGCCGCGTTTGGGTATGATCGGCGTCGATGCTTACCGCATCCGCTCCGTCATTCCGGGGCTGCGAAGCAGAACCCGGAATCCAGAACCCTAGGTCGTGATCGAGATGGCACCGTCGGCGGCTCTGGATTCCGGGCTCGCCTGCGGCGCCGCGGAATGACGGCGGAGACGGCTTACCCCGCCGCGCGCAACCGCGGCAGCGCCGCCGTGCTCCAGGCCCGGACTTCGGCATCGATGGCCAGGGCCTCCTCGACGCCGTCCGGCGCCGTGCGGTGGAGGCCTGAGAAATGCGCGATGGCGCGCTCGACGAGTTCGGCGATGCCGTAGAACGGGATCGCGCCGGCGATGAAGGCCGCCACCGCGATCTCGTTGGCCGCGTTCATCACGGTCGGCGCGGCGCCGCCCTCGGCGAGCGCCGCGCGGGCGAGCGC
>NZ_VRUX01000979.1:0-1033 GCF_008039885.1 Methylobacterium sp. WL103 | reverse complement strand
CGTGATCGGCCCCCACGAGGTGGTCCAAGGGTAAAATTAGTGCACGGTGGGCCGCTCCGCCACGGGTAGCTTGGCCGGCGGAGCTGGTCTGGCAAGCGCAGCCGGCCAAGCGGAGAAGGCTGGCATGAACACCTCCGGGGCCGGCGGTCGGTATCCCAGAGAGGCATGCGGGCGCACGCCGTTGTAGTGACGTCGCCAGCTTTCGATCACGACCTGCGCTTCTCTGAGTGTGTAGAAGATCTCGCCGTTCAGAAGTTCGTCGCGAAGCCGTGCGTTGAAGCTTTCGACGTAGCCATTCTCCCACGGTGAGCCTGGCGTGATGTAGGCCGTCTTTGCTCCGACGCCGGTGATCCAAGCTTGTACGATCTTCGCAACGAACTCCGGGCCGTTATCCGAACGGATATGGCCAGGTACGCCACGCAGGATGAACAGATCCGAGAGCACGTCGATGACGTCGGTTGCCTTCAGCTTGCGGGCGACCCGGATCGCCAGGCATTCATGCGTGAACTCGTCGACCACGTTGAGCATCCGGATCTTGCGCCCATCGTGCGTTCGGGCCTCGACGAAGTCGTACGACCACACGTGATTGCGGTGTTCCGGGCGAAGACGGACGCAGGAGCCGTCATTGTCCCAGATCCGCCCCCGCTTGGGCTGTCTGGCTGGGACCTTCAGACCCTCACGCCGCCAGATCCGCTCGACGCGCTTGTCGTTGACGAACCATCCGGCCGCCTTCAGCAATGCGCTGATCTTGCGGTAGCCATAGCGTCCGTACTTCTCGGCCAACGCCACGAGATCGGCCGTCAGCGCCTCTTCGTCGTCGCGGCCCCGCGGTACCTTGCGCTGTGTCGAGCGATGCTGACCGAGCGCCCGACAAGCGCGGCGCTCGGAGACGGTCATCGTCCGCATGATGTGCTCGACACAGGCGCGTCGGCGCGCGGGGCTCAGAAGTTTCCCCGGGACGCCTCCTGCAGGATCAGCTTGTCGAGGGTGAGATCGGCGATTGCCTTTCGAAGCCGAGCATTCTCGGTCTCAA
>NZ_VRUX01000978.1:0-1034 GCF_008039885.1 Methylobacterium sp. WL103 | reverse complement strand
GGCGAGGTGCCGCGAGGGCGGCGGACTCGGCCTCGGGTGCGGCGCTCTCGAACGGCTCCTGGCCTGTGAGCAGGTTCGGCGGCGCCTGCCAGACGAAGGCGTCGATGCGGCCGGAGACCGGGGAGATCGGCTCCCAGGTCGGCGAGGCGACGCCGTCGGCGATCCAGACGGGGTCGCGCGGGGCATGCGCGGCACGCGCCAACCACTCGCGGGCGCGGCCCGAGCCGGCGCCGTGCTCGGCTTCCTCGATCCGCGCCATCATCAGGCAGGTCCGCACGGTCGGGCCGTCGTCGAGGAGCGGCTGGATCGCCTCGCGCGCCTTGGCGAAGTCGCGGGCGTCGAAGGCGGCCTGGGCGAGGGCGAGGCGCGCCTCGGGGGTCCAGGACGAGAGCTTGGCCAGGGTCTCGGCCCGCGTTAGGCGGTCCCGCACGGAATCGCCCGTGCGCAGGTTGAGGTAGACCTTGGCGAGGTCCGGGTGCGGGTTGGCCTTCCAGGCCGCCTCGACGATCTTGGCGGCCTTCTTCAGGTCGCCGCGGCGCGCGAGCAGGCGCCCGGCGATGCAGGCGGCGGGAACGAGGTCGGGCGCGAGCTTGACCGCCTGGAGCGCGCGCTCGGTGGCGGCTTCGGGCTCGCCGGCCTCGCGCACCTGCGCCATCGCGGTGAGCAGGACCGCGCGCTGGCGGCGCGCCTCCGCCTTCTCGATCAGCCCGAGGGAGCCGCGGCGCTCGACGATCTCAAGCGCGCCGCCCCAATCGCCGTCGGCGCATTGCGCCTCGAGCACGGCGTCGTTCGCCCAGGTGACGCTGGGGGCGAGGCGTGCGGCTTCCGCGGCGTAGGCGCGAGCGGAGACGTCGTCCTCGCGGCGGCGGGCCTCGACGAACAGGCCGCGCAGGCCGAGCACCCGGGTCTCGGGGTCGTCGACCATGCGCTGGAAGGCGCTCTCGGCCGCCTGCCGGTCGCCGGAGATCTGCGCCGCCTGGGCCTTGAGCAGCAGGGTCAGCGGCTCGGCGCCGAGAAGGCGCTCGGCGTCGCCC
>NZ_VRUX01000977.1:0-1035 GCF_008039885.1 Methylobacterium sp. WL103 | reverse complement strand
CCCGGCGGCCGGCCGCGCGCACGAGCTTCGTCGCCGCCGCGTCCTCGGCGATCTCCGCGGCGAGCGCCCGGATGCCACCCCGCGCCTCGAGGAACGGGCGGTGCCAGAGCATGCTCTTGCCCTGCGCGAAGCCGAGCCCCACCGCCTCGCCGGCATATTGCCAGCGGGCTTGCAGGGTGTTGAGGAAGGCGCATTCGACCGCGGCCCAGATCCCGTCCGGGCGGGCGCCGATCGGCGTCGAGCAGACGAGGCCGGTGTCGTCGCGCCAGGCGGCCTGCAGTTGCTGCAGGTAATCGGTGGGCATCAGCACGTTCGAATCGGCGATGACGATCCAATCGTGCCGCGCCGCCTCCCATCCGCGCACGCAATTGTTGAGCTTCGGGTTGTCGCTGATGCGCTCGTCGCCGACGAGGATGCGGGCCGGGACCCGCGGGTGCGCCGCGACCAGCCGGCGGACCAGCGGCAGCACGGGGTCGGCGGCGTCGGCGACGCAGAAGACGATCTCGTAGGCCGGGTAGTCGAGGGCGAAGCCGCGGGCGAGCGTCTCCTCGCTGAAGGTCTCCAGGCCGCAGACCGGACGCACCAGCGAGACGGGCGCGCCCACCGGAAACGTCGTCCCGGACGCATGTCGCCCGATCCGCCGGCCGGCGACGACGAGGCTCGCGAGGTGCAGGGCCGTCAGGAGTGCGCAGAGCACGAGGGCGACCGTGGTGCCGTCCGGGGCCGGAAAGGTGCTGACGAGACCCATGCGGCGGGCATCTCCGAACCGGCCTGTCCCGCGGCGCGCGGCCGCGTCGGCTGACTGCCCCTAACAGCGCGCGCGTTTCAGCCGTATGACAGCAGCACCAAGCGGATGAGGGAGCGAAGCTTTGGCCGGAGGCGGAACCGTCGCGATCCTCGGGGCCGGCATGGCGGGTGCCGCCGCCGCCCGGCGCCTCGCCGAGGCCGGCCTCGACGTCCGCGTCGCCCAGATCGAGGCGAGATGGCTCTTGCCGCTTCCGGGCGGCCCGGTGAGGACCAGCACGGTGTCCGGCC
>NZ_VRUX01000976.1:0-1043 GCF_008039885.1 Methylobacterium sp. WL103 | reverse complement strand
CGGCATCCCTTCTCGGAACGCCCAGCGCCGAATGACACTCAATAACGCCATGTCGATCACTCCATGACCCCCCGACCAAAAAGCCAGGGGTGGGTTCAGACACGGGTCACTTCTCGATGGAAACTTCCGGCTCCGCCGGGTCAACTCTCAGCGGAAATCAACAGCGTTCGTAACGCTTCGCTAACCAAGTCGATACGTCGAACGAGCGCACGCTTTACATAGAACAAAACAGGAACAAAATACGGTCATCGAAACGGAGTGACCGACATGCTCAAGCGGATGGTTCTGGTCGGCGTCGCGGAGTTCATGGCCTTCGGGCTGCTCGCGGTCGCGGTGGCGGGGTGGGCGGTAGCCTTGGCGCCGATCCGTTGACGGCGGCTCGCCGGCACAGGTTGCCGGCGCGCCCGTGCACAGGAGAATCGGTCGCAGACCCAGCGTCCCAAACGCCACATCGGCGGTGGATATCGGAGATCGCAGCGCGCCAGCCATCGACTCCTGCGGCCGAAGGACGGATTCCTGGGGCACCCGCACAAGGACCGTCATGGCGCGCCAGCTCAAGGAGGTCGGATTCGTCCACCTCCACGTCCACTCGTCCTATTCCCTGCTCGAAGGCGCCCTCAAGGTCGGCGACATCGTGAAGTCGGCGCTGGCCGACCATCAGCCGGCGCTCGCGCTCACCGACACCAACAACCTGTTCGGCGCGCTGGAGTTTTCCGAGAAGGCCGCCGGCGCCGGCATCCAGCCGATCGCCGGGATGCAGCTCTCGGTGGCGTTCGAGGCGATCGACCCGATGGCACGCGCCGCCAAGCCTCCCGGCAGCATCGTGGTGCTGGCCCAGGACGAGGTCGGCTACGGCAACCTGCTGCGGCTGGCGAGCCGCGCCTACTTCGACACCAACCTCGGCGACGCGCCCTGCGTGACCGCCGCCGCTCTCGCTGAAGCGTCGGACGGGCTGATCGCGCTCACCGGAGGCTTCACCGGGCCGGTCGACGCGGCCTTGCGCGCCAACCGCCCCGACCTCGCCGAGTCGCGCCTCGCGGCGC
>NZ_VRUX01000975.1:0-1050 GCF_008039885.1 Methylobacterium sp. WL103 | reverse complement strand
CCCCGCGGCCACGTCGTCGGCGACCAGCCGCTCCGGGCCCATCGCCACGCCGAGGCCGTCGAGGGCGGCCTGCAGCGTCAAGTAGAAATGTTCCAGCGTCACTGAGCGCTGCGGGCGCAGGTTCGGCACGCCCGCGGCCTGCAGCCAGTGCGGCCAGACCTCGGGCAGCGTCGCCGCATGCAGCAGCGTATGCCGCGCCAGGTCCGCCGGCACCCGAAGCGGCAGGCGTCGCAGCAGCGCCGGGCTGCAGACCGGGATGCGCCGCTCGGGCAGGAAGGCGACCGCGGCGTGATCCGGATACGCGTCCGGGCCGCCGCGGATCGCGACGTCGAACGGTTCGGCGAGGTGGGCGAGCGGCACGTTCGAGGTTGTCAGCCGCACCTCGATCGCAGGGTTGGCCCGCTGGAAGGCCGAGAGGCGCGGGATCAGCCAGCGCAGGGTGAAGGTCGCGAGCGCGTTCACGTGCAACACCCGCGTTCGTCCGCGCTCGATCTGCCGAGCGCTGGCGAGGGCCACGCGGTCGAGGGCGGCACCGATCTCGGCGAGGTAGGCGCGCCCGACCTCGGTGAGCACCACGCGGCGGTTGTGGCGCTCGAACAGCGGCGCCCCGAGCCAAGCCCCGAGCCAAGCCTCGAGCGCCTGCACGTGCCGGCTCACCGCACCGTGGGTCACGCGGAGCTCGGCCGCGGCAAGGGTGAAGCTCTGGTGCCGGCCGGCAGCTTCGAAGGCCTTCAACGCATTCAGCGGCGGCAACCGGCGACGCATGCGTGTCAGCTTTCCTCACACGTGCGTCAGCATAAGGCGTTTGTCGGGGGACCGCGAGGACGGCATCGTGCCGGCCATGAACGCCGACAGCCGAACCTCGCCCGCCGAAAGCCTTGCTCCTCCAAGCCTCGCCGACTCAAGCCTCGCCGACTCAAGCCTCGCCGACTCAAGCCTCGCCGCCCCGCCCGCCGGCTCGGCCTGCGTACGGTGCTGGTTCTGGGCACGTTCGTCGGCGCGGCGGGCTACGCGCTCGCCGGCGCCTCGGGCGGCCTCGTCGTCCTGTGC
>NZ_VRUX01000974.1:0-1052 GCF_008039885.1 Methylobacterium sp. WL103 | reverse complement strand
GCCCAGGAACCACCGGACGAGAGCGCCACGCAGACCGATCGACATGCCGGAATCCCCCCCTGCGGCGCCAGCCTCGGCGCCTGGCGGTCCCGGCTGTCGGGAGCGCGCGATCCGCCCCGGGGCGGCGGCGTCGCCGCGGCTCGGAGCAAGGCCCGTAACAACGTCGCGATGATCGGGTTCCTTGGTGGGTTTGGGTGGAAACTGGTATAGTCGCACCATTGACGTGAACGTGATCGACCATCCAGAACCGAGGACACGAGCCGGACCGTAGAGAGCCTGGTCAACACCATCTCCTCTACGAACACAGGACGCACGATCCCTATGGACTTAAGTACAGAGCCTGAAGAACTCTCCGCGAGCGAGGGATTGCCCCGTCATGTCCGCGATATGATCGGCAGGCGCCTGGATGAACTCTTCCCGACGGTCGCCGAGGCCGACCCCGACACGCGCCTCGGGCAGGTCCTGCTTCGCTTGCGGGCCGCGCTGCTGGACGCCCAGGCGGAACGGCAGGTGACGAAGGCCTTCAGCGACAGCCTGATCCAGGCGGTGCCGCGCCTGCGCCGCTTCGCGATGATGCGCACCCGCAGCGCGGCGGAAGCCGACGACCTGGTGCAGGCGACCCTGTTGAAGGCCTGGGAGAACCGGTCCCGCTTCCAGGCCGGCACCAACCTCGTCGCCTGGCTGTTCACGATCCTGCGCAACGCGCACATCAACCAGGGCAAGCGCTACCGGCGCGAGGTTCCGGACGTCGACGGCATCTTCGCCGCGGGCTTGAGCGCGCCGGCCGAGCAGGAGCACCGGATCGGGCTGATCGAGCTGCAGGTCGCGCTGGACGCACTTCCCGCCGAACAGCGCGAGACCCTGCTCCTCGTGGTGATCGAGGGCCTGCCTTACGAGGAGGCGGCCCTCGTCCTCGGGTGCCAGCCGGGCACGGTGAAGAGCCGGGTGAGCCGGGCGCGCGAACGTCTCTCCCAGATCCTGGGCGTGGCGTGACCGACGGCGCGGCCGGCGCGACGCCCGAGGATTGGGCCGACGCGGAGGCCGCCGCCGCC
>NZ_VRUX01000973.1:0-1057 GCF_008039885.1 Methylobacterium sp. WL103 | reverse complement strand
GGCAGGTCCCGCTCGGGCAGGCGGGTGACGCGGAGCGACGGGTCGGCCTCCAGGGCCTTCATCAGCCGCTCGGTGGTGGCGGTGCCGGCGAGGTCGGCCAGCCCGAGATGGATGCGGATGCGGTCTCCGATCGCGCCCGAGAAGATCGCCGCGAAGATCACGAAGATCACGGTCGGCAGCACGAAGGCCATCGTCAGGGCGGCTCGGTCGCGGATCAGGCTGATCCACATCACGCGGAAGGCGGCGCCGATCATCGGCCAGCCCCGGCCGCGCGCAGGGCCGCGGGGTCGCCGGCCAGCGCGTCGAGATAGAGCGCCTCGAGGCCGGGCGCCCGCACGCGGACCTCGCAGGCCGGCACCGCCTGCGCGCGCAGCGCGTCGAGCAGGTCCGCGCCGTCGAGGACGCTCGGAAACGGGGCGATCAGGCGCTCGGCGCTGCGGAAGGCCTCGAGATGGGGCCGGTCGTCGCGGGTGCCGGCAAGCCGGACGATCAGCACCGGTACCGACAGCAGCCGCGCGAACAGCGCGACCTCGACCGAGACGTCCACCACCAGCAGAACCGGGTCGGCTTCCGCGATCCAGGCCGCGATCGCCGCCATCCGGTCGCGCAGGCCCGGCAGACCGAGGGGCGCGTAGTGGAACGCTTCCGGGCGCGTCTCCGCGCCGTCGCGCCCGTCGAACCCGCCCTCCGGAAGTCGGTCGTCGGGCAGGTCGAGCGTGGCCCCGGGCGCGCCGCCGCGATCGAATGCGGCCAGGGTGCCGATCAGCGTGCACGGCCGCTTCATCTCGCGGGCGATCAGGCAGGCCCGCTGCCAGTGGCCGGCGCCCTGATGGTGGACGTAGTAGCCGACCGGTCGCGTCACGCCGCCGCGCTCGGGCGCAGGATCGCGTCGAAGCCCGCGAGCGCGTCGTCGAGATCCATCTCCGGGGCAGGCCCGTCGGCGGCCTCGCAGATCGGGCTCGCCCGCTCGACGAAGGCGATGTCGTTGACGCAGGCGTCGGGATCGATGGCCGCGAGGTCCGCCGCGGTCAGGCCGAACGCCGCCAGGGCCGCGTGG
>NZ_VRUX01000972.1:0-1060 GCF_008039885.1 Methylobacterium sp. WL103 | reverse complement strand
TGAGGCGGGCGCGGGTGGTGCGGGCCGTGCGGACGACGCTCTCGGCGCCGAAGTCGGCGACCGCTTCGGCCACAGCGCCGGCGCCGAGGTCGAACCCGGTCTGCTTGCCGCCCAGCAACTCGATGTAGACCTCCGCCAGGATCTGCGCGTCGAGCAAGGCGCCGTGCTTGGTGCGGCGGCTGGTATCGATGCCGTAGCGACTGCACAGGGCGTCGAGGTTTGCCGGCGCGCCGGGATGCTTGCGGCGCGCCATCGGCAGGGTGTCGACCACGCTCTCGAGCACGATCGGCGGCGGCGCCTTCGCCCCGAGCCGGGCGTATTCCATGTTGAGGAAGCCGACGTCGAACGGCGCGTTGTGGATCACCAGGCGGGCGTCGCCGCAGAATGCGACGAGCGCGTCGGCGATCTCCGAGAACAGCGGCTTGTCGGATAGGAACGTGTCGGACAGGCCGTGCACCTTGAAGGCGCCCTCGGAGACCGCCCGTTGCGGGTTGCAGTACTTGTGGAAGGTCCGGCCGGTGGGAATGTGGTTCAGGAGCTCGACCGCGCCGACCTCGATCAGCCGGTCGCCGGTCTTGGGATCGATGCCGGTGGTCTCGGTGTCGAGGACGATCTCGCGTACGACGTCGTGCATGATGTCCGGTCCCGAACGCTTCCCCGCTTCGCCTACCCGATTAGCCTGCGCCGGTTAACCCGCGCCTTCAACGCCGCCGCAGGCGGACGTAGAGCGCGCCGGCGCCGCCGTGGTGGCGGGCGGCCTCCTCGAAGCCGAGCACGATCGGACGCAGGTCCGCGCCGCGCAACCAGTGCGGCACCGAGCGGCGCAGCACGCCGCGCTCGGCGTAGGCGTCCTCGCCGCCTTTGCCGGTGACGACCAGCACCCGCGCGTGGCCGGCGGCCCGCGCCCGCATCAGAAAGCCGACCAACGCCGCATGGGCCTCGGCCTGGTAGAGCCCGTGCAGGTCGATCCGACCCTCGATCGCCAGCAGGCCGCGGCTGATCCGCTGCCGCTCGCGACGCTCCAGCCCGGGCGGGGCGGGGGCTGGGACGAAGGCCGGGC
>NZ_VRUX01000971.1:0-1064 GCF_008039885.1 Methylobacterium sp. WL103 | reverse complement strand
GGGGCGAGCGGCGGCGTCGCCTGGGAGCAGACCGGCTCGGCGAGGCGGCAGCGCGGATGGAAGCGGCAGCCGTCGGGCGGGTCGATCGGGTTCGGCGGGTCGCCGGTGAGCAGGGCGGCCTGCGTACGGTTGTCGGGATCGAGCGACGGCATCGAGGCGAGCAGCGCCTGGGTGTAGGGGTGGGCGGGCTCGGCCAGCACCGTGTCCGAGGGGCCGAGCTCGGCGACGCGCCCGAGATACATCACCATCACCCGGTCGCAGATGAAGCGCACCACGTTGAGGTCGTGGCTGATGAACAGGTAGGTCAGCCCGAACTCCGCCTTGAGGTCGAGGAGCAGGTTGAGCACCTGCGCCTCCACAGACTTGTCGAGGGCCGAGACCGCCTCGTCGAGGAGGATCAAACGCGGCTCGAGCGCCAGGGCGCGGGCGATGTTGACCCGCTGGCGCTGGCCGCCGGACAGCTCGTGCGGGTAGCGCCCGGCGAAGCGTTTCGGCTCCAGGCCGACGCGGGCGAGGAGCCCGCGGGCGCGCTCGATCGCCTCGCGGCTGCCGACCCCGTTGACCGTCGGCCCGAAGGCGATCGAGGCCTCCACCGTCATCCGCGGGTTGAGCGAGGCGTAGCTGTCCTGGAACACCATCTGCACCTGGCGGCGATAGGTCCGCCACGGCATCGCGCGGGAGCCCACCGCCTCGCCGTCGAACAGCATCTCGCCCTGATCGCGCTCGATCAGCCCCATCAGGAGCTTGGCCGTCGTCGACTTGCCGCAGCCGGATTCGCCGACGATCCCGAGGGTCTCGCCCTTCAAGGCCTGGAAGTCGACGCCGTCGACGGCGCGCACGACCGACTTCTTGCCCCCGACGCCCTTGCGCACGGGGAAGTGCTTGACGAGGCCCGAGACCGACAGGAGCGGCTGGGCCGGGCCGCCGCGGTCGCGCAGGGCCGCGATCGCGAGGTCGGCGGGCTGGACGATGACGCTCATGTCGGCTGCCCTTGATGACGCGGCCAAGGCGACCCGCCGTATGGGCGGTGCTGCTCCCTCTCCCGGGGGGGGAGGGTTGGGGAG
>NZ_VRUX01000970.1:0-1069 GCF_008039885.1 Methylobacterium sp. WL103 | reverse complement strand
GGGCGGCACCGCGTCGGCGGGCGGCTCGGCCTTGTCGACGCTGTCCGGCGCCGTGGTCTGGCGGCTCTTCTCGACCTGGCGCCAGCGCGCGACGTTCTTCTGGTGGCCGTCCAGGCTCTCGGCGAAGGCGTGGCCGCCGGTGCCGTCGGCCACGAAGAACAGGTCCTTGGTGCGCGAGGGGTTGGCCACCGCCTCGAGCGCGGCGCGGCCGGGGTTGGCGATCGGGCCGGGCGGCAGGCCCTCGATCACGTAGGTGTTGTAGGGCGTCGCGCGCTCAATCTCGGAGCGCTGGATGCCGCGCCCGAGGGTGCCGCGCCCGCCGACCAGCCCGTAGACGATGGTCGGGTCCGATTGCAGCTTCATCCGCTTGTTCAGGCGGTTTACGAACACGCCGGCGACCCGCGGGCGCTCGTCGGCGCGGCCGGTCTCCTTCTCGACGATGGAGGCGAGCGTCACCATTTCGGCGGGCGTGCGGACCGGCACGTCGGCGCTGCGGCGCAGCCAGATGTCGTTGAGGACCCGGCGCTGCTTCTCGCGCATCAGGTTGACGATCTGCTGGCGGGTGGCGCCGCGCTCGAACTTGTAGGTGTCGGGCAGGAGCGAGCCCTCGGGCGGGATCTCGCCGACCTCGCCGGTCAGCACGTCGTTCTCGTTGAGGCGCACCACGATCTGCTCGGAGGTCAGCCCCTCGGGGAAGGTGATCGCGTGCTGGACCTGCCGGCCCGTGGTCACGGTGTCGATCGCTTCGCCGATGCTGGCATGGGCCTTGAAAGTGTACTCGCCGGCCTTCAGCGGCGGGCGCCCGCCGAAGCGGGCGGCGAACTCGAACAGCCCGACATGGTCGATCACGCCCTCGCGCTTGAGGATCTCCGCGATCTCCCCGGTGCCGCTCCGCGACGGGATCACGACGACCTTGTCGGCGGGCAGCGGGCCGGGCTCCTGCACCTGCCGCTGGAACAGGGTCAGCCCCAGCATCGCGGCGATCGCGACCGCGACGGCGAAGGTCAGGAGCCCGCTGATGGTGGCGAGCAGGCCGCCGCGGCGGTGCTCGGGCCGCTCGGGCGGCGGC
>NZ_VRUX01000096.1:0-10999 GCF_008039885.1 Methylobacterium sp. WL103 | reverse complement strand
TGCCCAAGCGCTGGATTGTCGAGCGAACGATCGGTTGGCTCAACCGCTGCCGCCGTCTCGCGAAGGATTGGGAATGCAAAAGCCGGAAAGGGCGAGCGTTCGTCCTCTTGGCCTCCATCCGCCTCATAACCCGAAAGCTCTGTCAGAAAACATCATGATGCCGGACAGACTCTGAGATATGACCATCTGGACCACCGAGAACGCCAGACATTGGATGCCTGAGAAGAACACTGATTGGCTCATAGGCGCCATCAAGGTCTCCGCTTTCGGGGATCAGATACATCCAGCTGGATAACCATGTTGGGTCGGGAGCGGACCCAAAGCATGGGTTCCATCCGTCAGATTTCGACCACTAGGATCGCGGGCGGCAGGCGGAAGGCCTCCGCTTCCCGCGCGTCCGGTCCGACCGGCTGCCCCCGGCTCACGAGCACGTCGCCGACATGGACGTCGGCGCGGGCCATCATCGCGTCCGTCAATTCCGGCGCGTCTTCGTATTCGTCCGCCTGGATGACGTGGGCATCCGTCTTCGCGAAGTCCGTTTCGCCGAACGCATCAGCGGAGAAGCGGGCCGTAGAGGGCTTGCTCTCGTGCATTGGCTTTCCTCATCGTAAAAACGTGACGGTCCGTGCCACGCGGCGTCCACCCGACGACGACCATGCGCGCGTCGAGCAATCCAACGGTGCGACGCGGGACCTCGTCGTCGTCGGCGCGACGATCCTCGAACGGATACGGTTTTCGTTTGAACTCGTCGCCTGCGCACCGTTTTCCCGGACGCCTGGAGCGTCAGCGGACGGCGATCCGGGACCCAGCATCGACAAGGGCCGCGTCAGTGGCTCGATACGAACGGCGCAACGAGATCGACGCTTCGCGGCGTCTTCTGCTGGGTCCCGGATCGGGTTCCGCGGACGCTTCACCCGTCCGGGAGAACGGGCGCCGTGTCCGCAGAACCGATCGACCGGACATCGTATGACCTGTGATGTCAGCAAACACGAGGGCCGACGCGAGGAAGCCCACGCCGTAACCCGGCCAAAGCCGTGTCGCACTTTGCCGGGTGGACCGTGATCGCCCTCGCTATCCAGAAGTGATGAAGAGACGGCCGCGTCAATGAACCCCGCGGCGCCTACCTGTCGGAAGCCTGCGTCCGCGGCCCGTAGCTCCTGAACTTCTCGATGTTGCGCGCGATCTCGGCATCGGAGAGCACCACCGGCGTGCCGACCTGCAACGCGACCGCGTATTGCCGGCACAGGGTCTCCATCTCCACCGCGAGCCAGAGCGCCTTGGGCAGGTCCGGCCCGGTGGCGATCATGCCGTGGTTGGCGAGCAGGCAGCCGTTGCGATCCTCCAGCGCTTCGAGCGCGAGCCGCGAGAGCTCTTCGGTGCCGAAGGTGGCGTAGCCGGAGCAGCGGATCGTCGGGCCGCCGACGGCGGCGATCATGTAGTGCACCGCGGGGATCGTCTGCCGGCACATCGCGAAGGCGGTGCCGTGATCGGGGTGAGCGTGCACCACCGCGTTCACCGCCGGCTTCTCGCGCAGGATGTCGCGGTGGAAGCGCCATTCCGAGGACGGGCTCAGCGGGTGGTCGAAGCCGCCGTCCATCGCCAGGAAGACCACCTCCGCCTCGCCGATGCGGGCGCTCGGGACGCCCGAGGGCGTGATCAGCAAGCCGTCGCGCCAGCGCAGGGAGACGTTGCCCGAGGTGCCGCGGTTGAGGCCCTGCGCATCGAGGTCGCGCGCGGCCGCCACCACAGCCGCCCGCGCCCTGCTCTCGTCGGCATCCATTCGCGGCCCTTCCGGTTGTCCAGCCCCCGATAAGCGCGAAGGCCCGGCACCGTAAAGACGGTGCCGGGCCTCCTTGCGTTCGGCCGGTGGAGCATTTTCAAGCGAGGTGGATGCCGGCTCGCGTGGAGACAATGCGACCACACAGCAGGTGAGAGCATTTTCCGTGATCCAGGGATCACGGAAAATGCTCTCGTGGAGCGTCGCGGCCTCAGGCGGCGACGGCCCCTCGGGCGGCGGTCGTCTCGGGCGCGGCGAGCATCGCGTTGGCGACCACGCGCTTGCGCCAGGGCTTCAGCACCGCGATGGCGAGTATCGAGGCCAGGATGTTGGCGCCGGCCGCCAGCAGGAACACGCCGTCCCAGCTGCCGGAGCTCTGCTGCAGGTAGTTCGCTGCCGGCACCAGCAGGGCCGCCGTGCCCTTGGCGGTGTAGAGCAGGCCGGCGTTGGTCGCCGCGAACTTCGACCCGAAGGTGTCGGTGCAGGTCGAGGGGAAGAGCGAGTAGATCTCACCCCAGGCGAAGAACACGAAGCCCGAGAGCAGCACGAACCACAGCGGATCGTGACCCCAGAGGTAGAGCATGTAGATGCCGAAGCCTTCCATCGCGAAGGCGATGAACATCGTGTTCTCGCGGCCGATCTTGTCCGAGACCCAGCCGAAGAACGGCCGCGTCAGCCCGTTGAGCACCCGGTCGATGGTCGCGGCGAAGGTGATCGCCACCATGGTGATGCCCATGATCGTCACCGGGACCTTGTCGACGCCGATGTCGGCGGCGATCGGCTTCAGGTTGGCGGTGATCATCAGGCCGCCGGCGCCGACGATGACGAACATGAAGTACATCAGCCAGAAGATCGGCTGCCGGACGACCTCGCCGGGCGCGTAGTTGCGCCGGGTCTGGATCACGTTGGCGTTCACCGCCGCCTCGGGCACCTGGCCCTTCTTCGGCGAAATCAGGAAGAAGGCGAGCAGGCAGACGACGATGCCCTGGCCGAGGCCGAACCAGAGGAACGCGGCCTGGAAGCCGTTCTCGGCGATCATCCACTGGATCGGCGCGACGGTGAAGGCCGAGCCGGCGCCGAAGCCCGCCGCGGTGATGCCGGCTGCGAGGCCGCGCTTGTCCGGGAACCACTTGAGCGCGCTGCCGACACAGGTGCCGTAGACCGCGCCCGCGCCGATGCCGGCGACGACCTGGCCGAGATAGAACATGTTGAGCGTGGTGGCGTAGGAATTGATCACCCAGCCGACGCCGCAGAGCAGGCCGCCGAACAGGACGACCACCCGCGGGCCGTACTTGTCCACGAACCAGCCTTCGACCGGGACGAGCCAGGTCTCGAACAGCACGAACAGCGTGAAGGCCCACTGGATCGCCGCGCGGTCGAAGCCGAACTTCTTCTGGATGTCGGGCACGAAGAACGTCCAGCCGTACTGGAGGTTCGCGATCATCACCATGCAGACCACGCCGAGCGCGAGCTGCATCCATCGATATCCGTCGGACACCCGTCCGATCGCCTGTCTGTCGTCGTTTGGCATCGTCATCCTCCCAGAGGTCTTGCTTGAGGCCGGTTGTCCGGCACGTGGCGTGTCGTCCGCGTTGGTCGCGGCGTCGTCGGATCGGGAACCGCCCGAAAGGGACGGTCGCCGACCTTTGCGCCGTTATTCGCCGACGCCCTTCAATCCTCGATGTCGTCGCGCGGAGACCTTCGTCCACGCGAGAACCGCAATGTCGGCATGGTCCTGATGCCGCGTTCCGGCTTCCGATGCAGCTTCGATTGCACGGTTCATCTCGGAAAAACTTTTGGCACCGCAACAAGAAAAAGTCAGCGCACCGGCTGGGCGATCTCTGGTCTACGGTATGCCAGAAATATCGTGCGATATCCGCTCGGAACCTGTCAACGCGACCGGAATAAAAATACAGAAATTTCGTTCGGATTAGGAGCTGCCGACAGACGTGGTCCTCAAAGGGACGGCTCGGCCCGAGTGCGAGGCTTCGGAGCCGAGCGACGGCCGATCCGACCGACCCTGCATCGCCGCGTGTGCCATCTAGGCTGACGCCAAGGTTTGCGTTACGTCGGCGATCGGTCGCGCGTCGAATTCCAATCCAAGAACGCGGACCGACGGATACGGCATGTCGAACTCCGAGTCGCTCAGCATCAAGCCGATCGTGGTCAGTTCGAGCCTGCGCACCCTCGCCTACGAGGCGTTGAAGACGTTCATCACCAACATGGACATCTACGGGCGCCCGGACGAGGTGCGCCTCGACGAGCGCAAGCTGTCGCAGGATCTCGGCGTCAGCCGCACGCCGGTGCGCGAGGCGCTGACCGTGCTGGAGCAGGAAGGGTTCGTCCGGTCCGAGGCCCGGCGCGGCGTCTTCGTCATCAAGAAGACGAAGAAGGAGATCGTCGGGATGATCCATTCCTGGGCGGCACTCGAAAGCATGGCCGCCCGGCTCGCCTGCACCCGGGCCTCGGATGCCGAGCTGCGCTCGCTGCGCGAGGCCTTCCCCGAGTTCTACGACGGGCGGCCGGCCGAGCACATCGACGAGTACTCGGACGCCAACATCCGCTTCCACCAGAAGATCATCTCGCTCGGGCAATGCGCGGTGATCTCCGAGCTGTCGAGCAACCTGCTGATGCACGTGCGCGGCATCCGCAACACCGCGCTCCGCCAGGGCGACCGGGCCGAGAAGTCGATCCGCGAGCATGTCGCGATCATCAAGGCGCTCGAGGCGCGCGACGTGGAAGCCGCCGAGCGGCTCGTGCGCGACCACGGCATCGGCCTCGCCGACCACGTCGACGCCTACGGCGCCTACCTCGACTGAACCGATCCCGGTTTTCCGATCTTCCTGCGCGCGTGGTGCACTCCGTCCACCGCGCGCGAACGCATGCGCGCCTTACATGATTGGTATGTGGCGTTTGGCATACCAGAATGCAGCGCACCATGAGATCTATTGCGTCGCAACACGCATCGGGATCCCGCCATGTTCTCCTCGTTCCTCGCCGTCTTCGCCGCCCTCGCCAGCGTCCAGGTGCTGCTCGTCGTGAAGCTCGCCGACTTCCTCACCGACGGCGCCGAGGCGCGCGGTGCCCGCTCGGTCGCAGCCGACGTCCACGGCGCCACCGCCGCCTGAGCACGCGTCCGAGTTGTAATCCGCCGCGCGTCTGCGCACTCTGCCCGCGAGTCGAGGGGCGAGGCCCGATGCCGAATCAGGCATCATGATGGCGTCGCCGATGGAGGCCGGAAACGGTTCACTCATGAAGTTCGGTTTATCGTCAACACGGCGTTGACGAGGACAACCGAGGAAGGCCGGCATTGGCACAGGGCGCTCCGTTCCCGGCCATGGAGGACGCGTTCGTCCTCCTGATCACCGACCGTCCGGACCTGCGGCGCACCCTGGCGCGCGGGATCGACCTGGTGATGCCGTGCCGCACGGTCTCGGCCTGGCCTGAAGGCGGCGCCCGCCCCGCGCTGGTGGTGATCGACCTGCCGGCAGCCGGCGCAGACGCCGTCCGCGCCGACACCGCCTTGACGCCGACGCTCGTGCTGGAGCGCGACGCCGCGCGGCGCCGGCCCACGTCACCCATCCTGAAGACCCTGCCGGCCGCGACGCGGCGCGAAGCGATCCTCGCCGACGCCTTCGCGATGATCGAGGTCGCCATCGCGCGGACCCGGGTGCTCGACGCGCGGAGTGCCGCCGCGACGACGATCGTGTCGGAGATCTTCGATTCGGCGGCGCTCGGCGCGCCGTTCCAACCGAGCGAGATCGATCGCGGCACCGAGATCGTCCTGGCCGCGGTGTCGGAGGTCGGCATCGGCGACTGGCTCGCCACGGTGTGGCGCCACGACGCCGGCGTCTACCAGCACACCCTCGGCGTCGCCGGCTACGCCGCGGCGTTCGGCGGCCGGGTCGGCCTCTCGCGCCCCGACCGGCACCGCCTGACCAAGGCCGCGCTGCTGCACGACATCGGCAAGGCGCGCATCCCCGTCGAGATCCTGAACAAGCCCGGCCGGCTGACGGCGGAGGAGATGCGCCTGATGCGCCGGCATCCGGAGATCGGCGCGGGGCTGCTCGACGCGCAGGGCGGATTCGATCCGGCGATCGTCGAGGTGGTGCGCCACCACCACGAGAAGCTCGACGGCACCGGGTATCCGGCCGGCCTGCGCGACGGCGCGATCACCGACCTCGTCCGCATCGTCGCGATCTGCGACGTGTTCTCGGCGCTGACCGAGCGCCGGACCTACCGCGATTCCGTCGCTGCCCCCGAGGCGCTGGCGACGATGGAGGGGATGAAAGGCCACCTCGACCGCGCGCTGATGCAGGCCTTCGCGCCCGTGGCCCTCGGCCGTGCGGTGGAGTTGGCCTGATCAGCGCGTTTCAAACGCGCCGGCCTCCACGCGGCTTGAAAAGACTCACGCCCTGCCCGCGACGGGCCGCCATCGCGGCGGAGACCAGGCCGAGGCCGCCGACGGTGGCGAACAGCGCGGCGAAGGCGCGCCCGATCCCGTCCGCGCCGAACACCCGGTCGTTCAGCAGACCGAGCAGGGCCGGCCCGGCGCCGAGCGCCACGAGGGTCACGAAGGCGATGAACAGGCCGCTGATCCGCCCCCGCAGGGCGACCGGCGTCAGGAACTGGATGCCGGCCAGGCTCGGCGGGCTGCAGAAGCCGAGGGCCGCGACCAGGGCCGCGAACCCGCCAAGCGAGAGGCCGAGCCCGGGCGCGAACACCATGACGAGGGTCGCAGGCAGCGACAGCAGGAGCCCGAGCCCCAGCATCCGCGGTGCGGCGCGCGGGCGCTTGCGCTTCGCACGGTCGAGCACGATCCCGCTGACGATGTGTCCCACGGGCGCCGCAACCAGCACGACGAGGCCGAGGATCAGCCCGCTCTCGGCCGGCGTCACCTTGAAGGCGCGCACGTAGAAGGTCGGCGCCCAGGCGGTCAGCGTCTGGCCCATGAGGATCGCGGCGGTCGAAGCCACGGTATGGGGCAGGTAGGCGCGGCCGTGCCGGACGATCCAGGCGAAGGCGCGCGACCACGGCGGCAGTGGGACCGGGACCGACGGAGGGGGCGGTTCGGCGATGCCCCAGGTGAAGGCCAGCAGCACGAGGTTCGGCAGGGCCGCCAGCACGAACAGGGCCTGCCAGGGCGCGAGCGCACCGAAGCCCGGCAGCGTCAGGCCGCCCTGCCCCGTCAGCCAGCCGAGGGTCGCCCCGCCGACGAGGAGGGCGAGGCTTCGCCCGAGCGTACCGCCGGTGGTCAGCAGCGAGACCCCACGCCCAAGCCGCGCCCGCCCGACCCGCAACGCGAGCAGGGACAACGCGGCCGGGACGACGCCCGACTGCCCCAGGCCGAGGAGCATGCGGCTCACGAACAGGGCGGCGAAGGAGCCGGAGAGGCCGCAGGCCAGCGTCGCGAGGGTCCACACCACGAGGCAGCCGAGAAGGAGCGTGCGCCGATGCCCGCGGTCGGCCAACGCGCCGACCCAGGGCAAGCCCGCCGCATGCAGCAGCGCGAAGGCCGAGCCCTGGAGCAGGCCGACCTCGGCGTCGCTCAGCGCCAGATCGTGCTTGAGCGGCGTGGCGAGCACCGTGATCAGGAACCGGTCGCTGAAGGCGAAGAACTGCGTCGCCGCGAGCAGCAGCACCAGCCCCCAGCCGGACGATCCGCCGCTTCGCTCCGCGGTCGGTAGGCGACGAGGTGTGGACGCGAGCGCCGGTTCAGTAGAGTTCACAAAGCCACGCGGCGAGTTGCGACCGGGCGTCGGCGATCCCCGCCCGGGAGGCGCGCGCCCGCTGCAGGTCGGCACGGAACTGTCCCGGCGGCCGCCCGAATGCCGCGTGAAACGCCCGGTTGCAATGGCTTTCGCTGCCGAAGCCGCAGGCGAAGGCCAGGGCCGCGATCGAGCGGGTCTCGCTCGGTCGCCTCAGGCAGGCGCGCAGGCTCTCGAGCCGCCGGAGCCGGAGCACGTTCGCGACGCCGCCATCCTCCGAGAACGAGCGATACAGGACGCTGCGCGAGACGCCGACGCCCCGCGCGATGGTTTCGGCGTCGAGGGTAGAGTCCGACAGGCGCGTGGCGATGAACGCCTCGGCGCGCTCGCGCCGCAGCAGGACGAGCTGCGCTTCGGTGTCCGGGTCGAAGCCGAGCCCGGTCCTGTCGTCGAGCACGGCGGCCAGCACCGTCGTCAGGGCGCGGGCCGCGCCCGCCGCCGCGCGCGGGTTCATGGCGGACGCTCGGCGGGCGAGGGAGACCATCAGGTCGGCGACGAGCCCTCCACTCGCCTCGGGCAGCACCGTGCCGTGGAAGCCGCGAAGCCCGCGCAGCGAGCCTTCGACCGGATCGCGCGCGAGCGCGACGGTGACGACGTGCGCGTGGTCCGCCCGGCTCGATTGCGGCCGGGTGGTGTCGAACAGCAGGATCTCGCCGGGCGCCACCCGAACCTCGTCGCCCGGGACGCCGCCGGACAGGCGGCCGGCGAGCAGGAGGTGGAGGTTGACGTGGTCGAAGCCGTCGCGGCGCACGCGCGCCGCGCCACGGCTGTGCACCAGCCCGTTCAGATGGCGATCGAACACCACCATCCGCGGGAAGCGGTGGGCCTGGAAGCGGGCGTAGAACCCCTCCCCCGTCAGGGCCACGTCGGAACCGTGGGCGTAGAGGTCGTGGTAGGTGCCGAATCCGTCGGGGGCGTCCGGCGACTGCGCGGCGAAACTGAAGGATTGCAACGTCACGGGTCGGCCGAAGCGAGTCCATTCGACACGTCGGTCGATGCGATGTTCATTATTCACCGCTGAAACACGGGTGCAAGGCGGCCCACGGCTGCAACCACTGGGGAATGATTACGCATCACACCTAAAAGTCCGATCGGAGACGAGGCTCGAATGCAGCCTATCCCCGTGCAGGAACGGCCCTCGTGGCGCGCCTGAGGTGCCTCCGCCGAGGTCGCGGTCGGCCCGCATGGGTCTGCGATGGAACGGCGCATCGACGGACGCTGCTCCGGTGCTAGCTTCCTCGCGACGCGCCGAAGGGCAGCGGGCCTCGGAGGATCGCGATGAGCGGCGTGTTCTTTCTCTACTTCACCGCCTGCATGGCGAACGCGCCCGAGACCTGCGAAGCGCGGCGCATGCCGCTCGACGTGGCGACGCCCCGCGCCTGCCAGCACGTCGCCCAGCCGCAGCTTGCGCGCTGGGTCGAGGAACACCCGGACTACCGGATCGCCGGGTGGCGCTGCGGCGCGCCGATGCGCGATCCCGGCACGCGGATCTGATGGCGGGCGTGGCATCGCGGGCACAGGCGCCCGCCCTTGCGCACGGTGCGCCGTCGCGCGCCCCGGTTTCGCCGCATGGGACGGGCCAAGGCGAGGCTCCGTCCCGCCAGCGAACCCGTTCCCGATGCCATACAGCGCCGCCCGCCGCCTCAAGGCCTTCGCCGCCTACGGCCTTTTCGCCCTCGCGCTCGCCGGCTGCGGGACTCCGACGCTCATCGAGAGCGCCGGCCCGGTCAGCCCCGTGATCCTCGACGAGAATGCGGCCGCCGCCGCGATCTCGCGTTACCGCGCCCAGCACGGGCTCGGGCCGGTCACCGTCGACGCCGGGCTGGTGACGGCGGCCGCGTTCCAGGCCGGCAACAACGCCCGCACCGGACAGCTCAGCCACGAGGTCGGCGGCAGCTTCACCGCGCGGATGGCCTCGGCCGGGCTCGGCCGGTCCTGGTCGGCGGAAAACCTCAGCGCCGGCTCCGAGACCTTCGATCAGGTGCTCGCCCGCTGGAAGGCCTCGCCCGAGCACAACAAGAACATGCTGATCCCGCAGATCCACCGCATCGGCATCGCCCGCGTCGACGCACCGGGCACCCGCTACAAGCGGTTCTGGGCGCTGGTGATGGCCGGCGGCTGATGGTCGAAATCAGACGCTGGGCATCCAATCGCGGGATCCACTAAAGTTGGAAAGCGGACCTGGGAGGGGTAGAAATGGATCAGCCAGTAGCCATGAGCATTGCTGATGTCTCAGTCGCGGCTATGATCGACGATGAAATTATGCGCGCTGCAAAAGAGCGTTGGCAGAAAGTGGCCATGATCACGGCTATAATAATTCATGCTAACCCTCGTCGAGGAATAAAGGACACAGCAATAGTAGAGCGTATCAAATTGCTTGTTTCACTAGGTAAGCTCGAAGCGCAAGGGAATTTAGACCGTATGCGCTACAGCGAAGTTCGGTTGCCACCACGGTAGAACCTGCAACCCACACTTCGCTCGTATGGTCCGCTAAGGGTCGAAAGCAGCCCTCCGCTGCAAGTGCCAAGCGTCTGATGTCGACCAAGAGAGCGCCTTCCGCCGAAGCGGACGCCTTTTCGGCGAAAGACAGCACATCATGATAAGGGCCTATTCGACCGTGTTCGGCGCGACGACGTTGCCGGTGCCGCCGTCGGCATTGTCGAGGCTGCTGCCGAAGGGATAGCCGGAATCCTGGCTGCAATAGAGCCGCCAGCCGCCGCGAGAATTCACCACGATCGCCGCCGACGCGAACAGGCCGTCGCCGGTGAAGGTGTTTCCGGTGACGACGTTGTCCGACGGCGTCTGGTGGCGGACCGTGCCGCCCTCCCCGCAATTGCGGTAGAGCCGCACGCCGCCTTGGCCCTGCGTGGCGATGCGGTTGCCGGTGATGCGGTTGCGCGCCGAGCCGTCGACGGCGATCGCCTCCCGCCCGAGCGCGACGGCGATGGTGTTGTCGGCGATGACGTTGTCGGCGCTCTCGGCGTCGAGGTAGATTGCGTCCGCGCCCGAGCGGCCGTCGAGGGTCGAGCCCTGCAGGGTGAACCGCGTCACGCCGGGGGCGAGGTAGAGCGGGATGTGCCCGAGCGCGGTGATCGTCGAATCGCGGATCGTGACCTCGGTCGGCGCCGCCGCCTGCGCCCGCTCGGTATGGCCGAGGCTGTGCGACGACGCCTTCACCGCCGCCCCCTGGCCGTTGAGGCCCATGCCCCAGACGCGGACGTGGCCGAGGATGCGGCAGTTGCGAAGCATGACGCCGCTGGGGCGCGACCAGGTCCCGCCGGGGCCGGCCGGCGCGCGCGAGCGGATCTCGACCGCGAAGTCGGCGAGCGTCGGCGCCGGCTCGGCTCGCCCGATCGTCGCGCCGGCGCAGTCGATCTCCTGTCTATTATACAAATCTCCGAGCCCACGACAACGGAGCCAAAATCCTATTCAGTATTGTTAATGAAAAAAAAAA
>NZ_VRUX01000969.1:0-1071 GCF_008039885.1 Methylobacterium sp. WL103 | reverse complement strand
TCGCAGCCTTCGCGGTGCGCGACCGGGCGGGCCACGAAGCCCTGCCGCTCGCCTTCGACCACGCCGACATCCTCGCCCTGGCGATCCTGCGGCTGCGGGGCAAGCTCGACTATTCCGACGTCGGATTCGCGCTGCTGCCGGAGAGCTTCACCCTGCGCCAACTTCAGGACGTGCACGAGGCGATCCTGGGCACGTCCCTGAACAAGCCCGCCTTCCGCCGCCGAATGCTCGACCGCGGCTGGCTCGTCCCGACGGGCGCCCGCGAGGCCGGCACCTCGTTCCGGCCGGCCGAACTCTACCGGTTCCGCAAGCCGCTCTGATTCCAGCGAAAGGAGGCTCCCATGGCCACGATCCGCAACCTCGGCCCGGTCGCCCAGCTCAGGAGCGAGGCGAGCAGCCACGTCATCCGCTACCGCAACGGCCGCATCCGGCAGAGCGGGCGCGGCCTCGTGTTCTGGTTCCGGCCGGAGACCGCGAGCATCAGCGAGGTGCCGATGGACGACCGCGGGACCACTTTGTTCGTGCGCGGCCGCAGCCGGGACTTCCAGACCGTGGTGGTCCAGGGCACGATCGGCTGGCGCGTCGTCGATCCGGTGCTTCTGGCGAGCCGGATCGACTTCTCCCTCGGTCTGCGCACCGGCCGCCCGCAGGGCGAGCCGATCGAGCGCATCGAGGCGCGGCTTGGGGGCATCGCCGGCCAGACGGTGCTGCAGGCGATCGGCGGGAGCCCGGTGGGCACCCTCCTCGACGCCGGCCCCGAGCCGCTGCGCCTCACCCTCGAAGCCGTGCTGGGGGCGGCCCCGGCGTTGGCGGAGATCGGCATCGCGGTGGTCTCGGTGCGGCTCACCAACCTCGCGCCGTCGAGCGAGCTGGAGCGCGCGTTGCAGACGCCGACCTTCGAGGCGTTGCAGCAGAAGGCCGACGCCGCGACCTTCGCGCGCCGCGCCCTCGCGGTCGAGAAGGAGCGGGCCATCGCCGAGAACGAGCTGGAGACGCGCACGGAACTGGCCCGCCAGGAAGCCGTGCTCATCGCGCGGGAGGCGGAGAACGCCCGCGACCGCGCCGCCGGCC
>NZ_VRUX01000968.1:0-1072 GCF_008039885.1 Methylobacterium sp. WL103 | reverse complement strand
CCTCGCTCCTGGCTTGGGCCGCGCTCGCGGCGCCGGCGCCGTGGGACCTGCGGACCCTCGGCATCCTGGTGCTCGCCTGGGGGATCGTGGACCAGGACCTCGTCCGGCGCGGCCTCGTCCCGGTCTGGCTCGGGCGCCTGCGCCTCGTGCTCTCGGGCGTCGCCGGCGCCGCCCTGCTCGTCGCCGCCTAACGCCCGCGATCAGAACGGCAGCTTCATCCCGGGCGGCAGCGGCAGGCCCTTGGTCAGCTCGGCCATGCGCTCCTGCGCCGCCTGCTCGGCCTTGCCCCGCGCGTCGTTGACGGCGGCGAGGACCAGATCCTCCAGGATCTCGCGCTCGTCGGCGACCATCAGGCTCGGATCGATCGCGACCGCCTTGACGAGCCCCTTGGCCGTCATCGTCACGCGCACCGAGCCGCCGCCGGAGGCGCCCGAAACCTCGACCGTGTCGAGCTCGGCCTGGATGCCGGCCATCTTCTCCTGCATGGCCTGAGCCTGCTTCATGATGCCCATGATGTCGCGCATGCGGGTCGGTCTCTCGGTTGCGAAGTGAGGACGTGATCTGGGGAGCCGGTCTGGCGGATGCCAGCGTCAGGCGTCGTCGGCTTCGACATCCTCGAGGCCGGCCCCGTCGAGCCCGGCGGGCGCTTCGAGGTCGGCCGGCGCCTCGGGCGCGGTGTCGCGCACGTCCACGATCTGTGCGCCGGGGAAGCGCGCCAGCACCTCGCGCACCAGCGGATGCGAGGCTGCGTTCTCGCGGCGGCTCTCCACCGCGGCGCGGGCCTGTGCGTCCAGCGTCGGCGCGCCCGCTTCCCGCGAGGCCGTGACGACCCAGCGCCGGCCGGTCCATTGTTCGAGCGCCTTGGCGAGGTCGGCATGCAGCGACGGGCGCCCGCCCTCCGCCTGCCGGAACTCGATGCGGCCGTCCTCGAAGCGCACGAGGTGCGCCTCGCGCTCCAGCGCCGACTTCAGCAGGATGTCGCGGCGCGCGTCGGCCAACGCCACCACGTCCTCGAACCGCGACAGGCGCGGGCCGGACGGCTCGGCGGGCCGGGCCTGCGTCACGGGCGCGG
>NZ_VRUX01000967.1:0-1075 GCF_008039885.1 Methylobacterium sp. WL103 | reverse complement strand
GGCCTCACCCGCGTGCGCGGCGCCGGCGAGGGCTACCCGGCGGTGGCGGCGCTGATCGACCTCGCCCGCGCGGTGCGAACGCGGCTCACCCACGGCGAGACGCTGGTCTACGCCGCCGACTGGACCGAGTACGGCGCCCACGTCCACGACGGCGGCGCGCGCGTACGCTTCCCCCTCGACGCCCTGTTCGCCGACCCGAGCCTCGACGCGGTCGGAATCGACTACTACCCTCCGATCTCGGACTTTCGCGACACCCCCGGCCACGCCGACCTCGCGGAGGCCGACGCGATCTACGATCGCGGCTATCTCAAGGCCCGACTCGGGGCCGGCGAGGCCTTCGACTGGTACTACGCCGACGCGGCCGCCCGCGCCGCGCAGGTCCGCACCCCGATCACCGACGGCGCCTACTCCAAACCCTGGACGTTCCGGGCCAAGGACCTCGTCGGCTGGTGGTCGAACGCCCATGTCGAGCGCGACGGCGGGGTCGAGACCCGCGCCACCGCCTGGGTGCCGCGCGGAAAGCCGATCTGGCTCACCGAGGTCGGCGTGCCGGCGGTGGACAAGGGTACCAACGGCCCCAACGTCTTCCCCGACCCGAAATCCTCCGAGAACGCCTACCCGCCGGCCTCGCGGGGCCTGCGCGACGAGCTGATTCAGCTCCGCGGCCTGGAGGCGATCCTGTCCCGGTTCGATCTCGCCGCGGCGGGGTTCACGGCCGCCGACAACCCGCGCTCGCCGGTCTACGGCGGGCCGATGGTCGATCCGCGCGCGGTCTTCGTCTGGGCCTGGGACGCGCGGCCCTACCCGGCCTTTCCCGACCAGGGCTCGGTCTGGGCGGATGCCGGCAACTGGCGGGTCGGCCACTGGATCACCGGCCGGATCGAGGGCTGCGACCTCGACCGGCTGATCCTGCGGGTTCTCGCCGACCTCGGCGTCGACGTGCCGGTGGCGATCGAGGCCGCGGCCTACCTCGACGGCGCGGTGATCGACCGGCCGCTCTCGGCCCGCGCCGCCCTCGAGCCGCTGGCGCAGCTCTACGGCCTCGACGTGTCGGCGGTCGCCGGCACCCTGCGGC
>NZ_VRUX01000966.1:0-1077 GCF_008039885.1 Methylobacterium sp. WL103 | reverse complement strand
GGCCGGCTCGCCGCGGTCAGGATCGTGCGCAGCCCCGCGTCGAGGTTGCCCGCCACCTCGTTTCCCGTGGCGGCGCGCATCAGGTGCGCCGGGCTTTTGGCGAAGGACATCGGCTCAGACCCTTTGAAGTTCGTCGATTGGAGGAGGACGTCGTGACGGGAAAAACGTGACGCGGTGCGGGATAGCGGGGCGACCGGTCCCGACAGGGGGCGCCGCGCTGGTCCCGGGCGATCGGGCGGCCTGCATTCCCCGCCGAATGCGGCGAAGGCATGACACCTGCCAGGACGCCCGCGACGTCGCCCGGCGCGGTACCCGCGACGGGCGCGCCCACGAACCGCGAATCCGCCGGCCGGCCTTAGGCGCGGGTTAACCCTAAACCGGCATCGATGGCCAGTCGTCATGCGGGATGCACGCCGACCTTCGGATGGAGTTCGAGAACCCCGTGAGCGCGGCGCAGCCCTCCATCGAGCCGTTGACCGCCGGATGGGGACCGGCCACCCGCGGTGCGGTGCGGTCCCAGGTCGTCCCGGAGGTCGCTTCGGAGATCGCCCCGGAGGTGATCCTGCCGCGGGCGGGCCTGTGCGCGCTGCTGGCCGGAACCGCCCGCCTCGATCCCGGCCGCCTCGCCTTCGCCGACGCCGCGCCCAAGCGCGGCTGGAGCGGCAGGCCGCCGATGGCGTGGACCTATGGGACGGCCGCCGAGATCATCGGGCGCCTCGCCCAGGCGCTGCGGACCTGGCGGCTGGCGCCGGGAAGCCGGATCGGCCTGTGGTTCCCCGGGAGCACCGAAGGCCTCGTCGCCCACCTCGCCGTCGAGGCGGCCGGCCACGTCCCCTGCCCCCTCCCCCCGTCCTGGACCGAGGCGCAGGCCGCCGCCGGCATCCAGGCGGCCGGCCTCTCCGCGGTGCTGACCCAGACCCAGGTCGGCGCGAACCGCCCGGCGGAGGCCCTGTGCCGGATCGCGGCCGGCTATTTCGGCCTGCGCTACCTCGCGGCCTTCGGGCCGGCCGTCCCCGACGGCGTGATCAACCTCGATGCGCTGGCCCTCGACCGTGCCGGCGGGACCGCGCCCTTGCC
>NZ_VRUX01000965.1:0-1078 GCF_008039885.1 Methylobacterium sp. WL103 | reverse complement strand
GCTGCAGGAAGCGCGACGGCACGGTCGGCGAGCCCTCGCGCTTGGCCGCGCGGGTGATCACCGCGTCGCGGCAGCTCATGCCCTGCACGAAGTCGTGGGCGGCTTGGCCGAGCTGACGCTCGGGCGGGTTGAGGCCGACGCGCTCGCGCATCGGGCGGTTGAGGAAGGCGTCCGTGGTGGTCTTGCCCGGCCAGACGCCCTCGTCGAGCCCAGCGAGCACGACGCGATCGTAGTGCATCAGGCGCGATCCGAGCGGATCGAGGATGCTCAGGCGCGGGTGCGGCGCCGGACCGGCGCAAGGCACGGTGCGGTCGGCGGCGAGCGTGGTGAGGAAGGCGAGGTAGTCGTCGAAGTTGCCGGGCAGAGCAATAGAATGCCTATCGTCGGTATGGCCAACCAAATTTCTAAATTCGTCAAATAAGTCATCTAGACAATCTTGTGATTTATCTACAGCAGCCTCATCTTTATTTCCAATGCCTGACTGAAGCAACTTGAGGACCATACCATGTAGGCGAACTGCTAAAACAAGATCAAAGCGCGAGTCCCCTGCATCCGATACCTTGGCAAAGTTCAAAAGCGGCGAAAACGCCCACTCGAGGCGGTCGAGGATTGACGCGGCCAACGCCCAGTCGAGGTCGGAGAGGCGCTGCTTGGCGCGGGGCTGGTGCCTGTGCGGGGCGGCGCGCTGGGCGGCAAGCGCATCCTTCAGGCCCTGGAAGCTGCCGGCCGGCGCCGGGCCGCGCAGCACGCCGATCTCGAGGGCCGCCGCCCCGCGCACGACGTCGCCGCGCGGAAGGCCGAGGCCGACCAGCGGGTGCGCCAGGAGCGCGATGATCCGCGGCGGGATCGCGTCGCCCTGCTCGGCGTGGAGGTCGACGGCAAGCTCCGCCGAGAGCCGCGCCAGCCGGCCCGCCGAACTGCGGCTCAGCGTCGACCCGGCGCTGTCCTCGGCGACGATGTCCCAGCGGGCGAGCTCGGCGGCGACCCGCATGGCGAGCGCGCGGTCGGGCGTGATCAGGGCGGCCGTCCGGCCCGGGGTGGCGAGCGTTTCGCGCAGGGCGAGGGCGGCGATCAGCGC
>NZ_VRUX01000964.1:0-1081 GCF_008039885.1 Methylobacterium sp. WL103 | reverse complement strand
CGCGGACCGTTGGTGGTCGCCTCGAAGAGCGACACCGAGGGCACGCTCGTCGGCAGCATGATCGCCCTGTGCCTGGAGGATCTCGGCATCCCGGTGCAACGCCGCCTCGGCCTCGGGCCGACGCTGATCGTCCGCACGGCGCTGATGTCGGGCGATGTCGACATCTACCCCGAATACACGGGCAACGGCGCCTTCTTCACCGGCACCGAGGCCGACCCGGCCTGGAAGCGGCCCGACAGCGCCTACGCCGCAGCAGCCGCCGCCGATCGGGCCAAAGGCCTCGTCTGGCTCGGGCGGGCGCCGGCCAACAACACCTGGCTGATCGCGGTGCGCGGCAGCCTCGCCCGCAAGGAGGGGCTGGCCACCATGGCGGACTTCGCCGAGGCCGTGCGGCGCGGGCTGATCCGCCTGGCGGCCTCGACCGAGTTCGTCGAGAGCCCGGCGGCGCTGCCGTCCTTCGAGGCCGCCTACGGCTTCGCGCTGCCGATGGACCGCATCGTCAGCCTGCCCGGCGGCGACACGGCGGTGACGGCGCGGGCGGCGGCGCAGGGCATCAGCGGCGTCAACGCAGGCATGGTCTACGGCACCGACGGGGCGCTCGGCGCCCTCGACCTCGTCGTGATGAGCGATCCGAAGGGCGCGCAGATCGTCTACGAGGTCGCACCGGTGATCCGCGCCGACACCCTCGCAAGCCATCCGCGCATCCGCGACACGCTCGATCCGGTCTTCGCGCGCCTGGATGCCGACACGCTCCGCCGGCTGAACGCCCGCATCACCGTCGAGGGACAGGTGGCCGAGGCCGTCGCGCGGACGTTCCTGCGCGACGCCGGCTTCATCACGTGACGGCCGCCGCCCGCGATCGAATGGCCCGCCTCGTGCCGCTGCTGTTCGCCATCGCCTTCCTCGGTGCGGTCTACGGCCTGCCGCTGCTGCGGCTCGCCAAGAACCGCCTCGTCGTCGGCGAGCCGGTCTACGCCCTGGACGGCGCCGGCATCGTGGCAGGCTTCGGACCGGAGATCGAGGCGGTGTCGGCGCTGGTGCTCGGGGCGGCGCTGCTCGCGCGCGCCGGGCGGACGCGGGT
>NZ_VRUX01000963.1:0-1082 GCF_008039885.1 Methylobacterium sp. WL103 | reverse complement strand
CGCCCGGCTCGACCACGGCCGCGACGGCTTCGACCTCCAGCTCGCCCGCGCGCAATTCGCCGCGGCTCTGGCGCAGGCCGCCTGACCGTTGCCGGCCGCGCATGGATTCGCCCCTCCCGCGCGGGATTGACCGCTTGTGTTAACCCGGCGCGGTCCCTAGGTTCCGGCTGAAATTCCACCGCGGACATGGGCCGTCGCGGACACGTCTCGTAACGATGCGTGGCTCGTGGCGCAGGAGGTTGCCATGGGCAGCATGAGTATCTGGCACTGGGTCGTCGTCGCCGTCATCGTCATGCTGCTGTTCGGACGCGGCAAGGTGTCGGACCTGATGGGCGACGTCGCCAAGGGCATCAAGGCCTTCAAGAAGGGCATGGCCGAGGACGAGACGCCGACGCAGGCCGCGACGCCGCCGGTGGCCCCGTCCGAGCCCGTCCGCACCATCCCGCATGCGGCCGAGACCAGCCCCGGCACCGCGATCCCCGCGAGCCACCTGCCGCAAGGCGAGCGCAAGCCCGTCTGAGGAGGCCCGCACCCGAGAGGGTGCACGGCTCATTTCCCGAGTCCCGTCGGCGCCGTGGCGACGGGTCCGAGGCTGCAGGACCGTCGACGACATGCTGGACATGAGCTGGGGGGAGGTGATGCTGATCGGCGGCGTCGCCCTCATCGTCATCGGGCCGAAGGACCTGCCGAAGGCCCTGCGCACCGTGGGCCAGGTGACGCGGAAGGTCCGCCGCATGGCGGGCGAGTTCCAGATGCAGTTCAACGAGGCGATCCGCGAGGCGGAGCTCGACGACGTCCGCAAGGAGGTCGACGGCATCCGCGACACGGTGCGCAACGCGAGTGGCGGCTTCAACCCGGTCCAGACCATCCGCGACGAGCTGAAGGGCGCCGTCGAGGCACGTGCGCCGAAGCCGAGCGCCGCGACCTTGGCCGACGCGACGGCGCAGTTGAAGGCGGCCGAAAGTGAGACGCCGGCCTCCGGGGGCGGCGCCTACGACGTGCCGAAGGCGCTCGACCAGCCCGCCGCCCAGCACGCGACCGACATCGAGGCCGCTCCCGCGGTGCCCCCGGTTCCCGGGTCC
>NZ_VRUX01000962.1:0-1082 GCF_008039885.1 Methylobacterium sp. WL103 | reverse complement strand
CCGGGCCGCGTAGGCGCGCTCGGCCACCCAGGGCGCGTGCTCGAACGTGGCGGCGAGGAGCGCCACGAAGCCGTCGCGATCGAGGGCGTCGACGGCTGCGATGTCCGGCATCGGGTCCACGCGGGCCTCAGCTGCCGCGATAGGTGGTGCAGCTGCCCGGCGTGCACAGCATCGGCACGTGGTAGTGCTGCTTCACGTCGAAGATCGCGAACCGCACGACGGCGTCGTCGACGAACGGCTCGGCGGCGTCGGGCAGCGTCTTGAAGTAGTCGTCGATGTGGAACTCGAGCTGGTACTCGCCGACCTTCGCGTCGGCGGCGGCGACCACCGGGCCGTCGGTGCGCCCGTCGGCGTTGGTGGTCATCGACTTCACGAAGCGCCACCCGTCGCCCTCCCTGATCGAGAGGTCGATCCTGACGCCTGCCGCGGGGCGCCCGCGCTGCGCATCGAGGACGTGCGTGCTGATCCCGGCCATGGTTTTCGACTTTCCTGATGATGGGTCGGAGACGGCGGGGCGCCCTCAACTTCCGCGGTAGTACGAGTAGCCCCAGGGCGAGAACAGGATCGGCAGGTGGTAGCGCTGGGTGACGTCGCGGACGACGAAGCGCACCGGCACCAGGCCGAGGAAGTTCGGGCTCGGCAGCTTGACGCCGAGCGCCTGGAAGTAGGCCTCGACATGCAGCAGCAGCTCGTAACGGCCGGCCTTGAGCGCGTCGTCCACCAGCAGCGGGTCCGCAGGCCGTCCGGTCGGCGAGGTCGTCACGGTCTTGAGCGGGCGGTAGCCGTCGCCGTCGCGGATCGACAGGTCGCAGACCATGCCGGCGCCGGGCGTGCCGTGGAAGTTGTCGATCGCATGCATCGTCAGGCGGGGTCCGAGGCCCGCCTGCGAGGTCGGCGCGACGGTGAGCGCGCCGGGCTTCTGCGGCGCGGGCGGGGACGTCTGCGCGAGGGCGCCGGTTGAGGCCGCAGCCATGCCGCCGGCTCCGGCGATGACGAGGGAGCGGCGCGTGAGCAAAGGTCGGTCCAAGGGTTCGGTCCTCGCGGGAGACGGTTCGGGCGACGGTTCGGGATGGGGGCCGGGG
>NZ_VRUX01000961.1:0-1086 GCF_008039885.1 Methylobacterium sp. WL103 | reverse complement strand
GCTGCGGCCGTGCCGGCGCCGGCCGATCCGGCCTCCCCCGACCCAGCCTCGGTCGACGCGGCCCCCGTCGACTTGGCTCCTGTCGATTCGGCTCCCATCGACCTGGCCCCCGCCGACGTGTCTCCCGTCGACTCGGCTCCCGTCGAGACGCATGCGGACGCCGACTTCGACGACGCGCCGGAGACGGACGCCGTCGAGGCCGCCCCGAAGGCTGCGCCTGCTGCGAAGGCCGAGCCTGCCGCGCCCGAGACCTACGAGGGCGAGCGCATCGCCAAGGCGATCGCGCGGGCCGGCATCGCCTCGCGCCGCGACGTCGAGGCGATGATCGCCGAAGGCCGGATCACGCTGAACGGCCGCGTCCTCGACACGCCGGCGATCAACGTCACCGATGCCGACGCCATCACCGTCGACGGCGAGCCGCTGCCGACGCGCGAGCGCACCCGGCTCTGGATCTTCCACAAGCCGCGGGGCCTCGTCACCACGGCCCGCGACCCCGAAGGCCGCCAGACCGTGTTCGAGGTGATGCCCGAGGAGATGCCGCGCGTCGTCGCGATCGGCCGCCTCGACATCAACACCGAAGGCCTGCTGCTGCTCACCAACGACGGCGGCCTCGCCAAGGTGATCGCCCACCCCGACACCGGTTGGCTGCGCCGCTACCGCGTCCGCGCCTTCGGCGACATCACCCAGATGGAGCTCGACCAGCTCCGCAAGGGCGTGACCATCGACGGGATGGAATACGGGCCGGTCGAGGCGACCCTCGACCGCGCCACCGGCGACAACGTCTGGCTGACGCTCGGCCTGCGCGAAGGCAAGAACCGCGAGGTCAAGCGCATCCTCGAGCATCTCGGCCTCTCGGTGAACCGGCTGATCCGGCTGTCGTTCGGGCCGTTCCAGCTCGGCGACCTCGAGGTCGGGCTGACCGAGGAGATCAAGACCAAGGTGCTCAAGGAGCAGCTCGGCAAGGGCCTGTCCGCGCAGGCCGGCGTCGACTTCGAGAGCCCGGTGCGCGAGCCGATCGCACCCTTCGGCGCGCCGAAGAAGGAGGCGCAGGCCGAGCGGCCGCGCCGGGACGAGGCCCCCCGCGGC
>NZ_VRUX01000960.1:0-1088 GCF_008039885.1 Methylobacterium sp. WL103 | reverse complement strand
GAAGACCTGATGAAGCACCTGGCGAACCCCGCCGAGCAGGTTCTTCAGACGGTCGACTACGCCAACACGCGCTATTCCAAGCTCGACCAGATCAACGCCGGCAACGTCAAGAACCTCCAGGTCGCCTGGACCTTCTCGACCGGCGTGCTGCGCGGCCACGAGGGCTCGCCGCTCGTCGTCGGCAACATGATGTACGTCCACACCCCCTTCCCGAACATCGTCTACGCGCTCGACCTCGACCACGAGGCCAAGATCGTGTGGAAGTACGAGCCCAAGCAGGACCCGTCGGTGATCCCGGTGATGTGCTGCGACACGGTCAACCGTGGCTTGGCCTACTCCGACAACGCCATCATCCTGCACCAGGCCGACACCACGGTCGTGTCGCTCGACGCCAAGACCGGCAAGGTGAACTGGTCGGTGGTGAACGGCGACCCGAAGAAGGGCGAGACCAACACCGCCACCGTGCTGCCGGTGAAGGACAAGATCATCGTCGGCATCTCGGGTGGCGAGTTCGGCGTGCAGTGCCACGTGACCGCCTACGACGCCAAGACCGGCAAGAAGGTCTGGCGCGGCTACTCGATCGGCCCGGACGACCAGATGCTGGTCGACCCCGAGAAGACCACCTCGCTGGGCAAGCCGGTGGGCAAGGACTCGTCGACCAAGACCTGGGAAGGCGACCAGTGGAAGACCGGCGGCGGCTGCACCTGGGGCTGGTTCTCCTACGACCCGAAGCTCGACCTGATGTACTACGGCTCGGGCAACCCCTCGACCTGGAACCCCAAGCAGCGTCCGGGCGACAACAAGTGGTCGATGACCATCTGGGCGCGTAACCCGGACACGGGCGTGGCCAAGTGGGTCTACCAGATGACCCCGCACGACGAGTGGGACTACGACGGCATCAACGAGATGATCCTCACCGACCAGAAGGTCGGCGGTAAGGACACCCCGCTGCTGACCCACTTCGACCGCAACGGCTTCGGCTACACCCTGAACCGCGCCACCGGCGAACTCCTCGTCGCCGAGAAGTTCGACCCGGTCGTCAACTGGGCCTCCAAGGTCGACATGGACAAGGGGTCGAAGACCTACGG
>NZ_VRUX01000095.1:0-11027 GCF_008039885.1 Methylobacterium sp. WL103 | reverse complement strand
CCGCCGAAGGCGGCCGCGCCTGCCGTCATCGCGACGCCCGCAGCGGTTCAGCCGCCCGCGGACGGCACGGTGGCGAAATCCCCAGAGACCAAGGCTTCCGAGACCAAGGCTTCCGAGACCAAGGCTTCCGAGACCAAGGCGGCGGAAGCAAAGCCCCCCGCTGCGAAGGCGGCCGAGCAGACTTGGCAGAACCCGCCCGAGACCAAGCGCAACGTCCGCGTCATCGGCGGCGCGACCCTGGTGCCGGGTGCGCCCGACAAGGATGCGCAGACCCCGTAACCTGAAGCCTCAAGCTACCCAGGCGCCCAGGCGCTCGTCCCCGCAGAAGACCGTGAACGAATCGGCGCGGGCGATGGCGCAGAGCGTCATGCGGTGGAGGCGGGCCCGGTCGATGGCGAGCGAGGTCGGCGCCGAGATCGCGACCAGGACCGACGCGCCGAAATGCGCCGCCTTCTCGACCATCTCGAACGAGCAGCGGCTGGTGATCACCAGGAAACCTTCGGCCGGGTCGGTGCCTGCGCGGATCAGCGCGCCGATCAGCTTGTCAAGGGCGTTGTGCCGGCCGACATCTTCCCGCACAGCCACGAGGCTGCCGTCGAGACCTGCCCAGGCCGCCGCATGCACCGCGCGCGTCTCGCGCCCGAGCGCCTGGGCGTCACCGAGGTCGGACAGAGCGCGCGCGATCGCCTCCGGCCGGACGCTCACGGCGGTGGACGCGTCGCGCGTCTCCGCCCGCGGCAGGGCGGCGAGGTCCTCGATCCCGCAGACGCCGCAGCCGGTGCGCCCGCTGATCGCGCGCTTGCGGGCGAGGTGCTCGCGCAGCCGGCCCGGCGCGAGGTCCACCAGCAACCGTAGCCCGCCCTCGCCCCGCTCGACCGCGGCGCCGCGGATCTCGTCGGCCGAGGCGACGATGCCCTCGGTGAGGCTGAAGCCGTAGGCGAAATCCTCGAGATCGGCGGGCGTCGCCATCATCACCGCGTAGGGCACGCTTCCGTAGACGAGGTTGACCGGCATCTCGACGGCGAGCGCACGCTCGCCCTCGCGCGGCTCCGGCGCGGCGTAGGCGACGACGCGCGTCGCCACCCGCACCGCCGTCTCCGGTCTGCTCCGCCCGGTCCGCATTCCGTCCGCCATTCCGCTGGTCCCGCCGATCGCCCCCGCATCCGCCTCATAGCAGGCGGCGACCCGGACCGCGCCTGCGGCGATGCTGCCCCCGCCTCATGAATGCTTCCGGCCCCTGCGGCGATGCTTTCGGTGGTGCTGCGGCGCATCCGGAAAGCGTGCGATGCGACGCTTGTGCGGTTGCACCTTGCACGACCTTGTGGTCTGACACCGCGATCGGATACCCGGGCATCGCGCCGACAGGGCGTCCAACTCCGCCGGACGACACCGCGGGCCTCGTACAAGCAAGACGCGGGCGGTCGACGGAGCGTAACGTGACCAAGGGGAGCCACGAGAGGCACATGCGGACGGCGCAGACGAAACACCGCTCCAAGAGGGGGCTCGCCGCGTTCGGCGCGTTGCTCCTGACGTCGTCGCAGGCCCTGGCCGCCGGCATCGGCCAGCCCGAGCCCTGGCAGATGACCCGCCAGGTTCCGGTCACCGAGAACGCGCGCGACATCCTCCAGTTCGAGTCGTGGGTGCACTGGCTCTCGCTCGCGATCTGCGTGTTCGTGCTCGGACTGATCCTGTGGTGCATCTACCGCTTCAGCGAGAAGCGGAACCCGACGCCCTCGAAGACCACCCACAACACCCTGATCGAGGTGGCCTGGACGATCGTCCCGGTGCTGATCCTCGTCGCCGTCGCAATCCCCTCGTTCCGCCTGTTGCGCGTTCAGCTCTCGGATCCGAAGTCCGACGTGATGATCAAGGTGACCGGCCACGCCTGGTACTGGTCCTACGAGTACCCCGCAGACCAGGGCGGCGGCTTCTCGTTCGATGCCAACATCGACGAGGACAAGCAGCCGCGCCTGCTCCAGGCCGACAACGAGATGGTCGTGCCGGTGAACAAGATCGTGAAGATCCAGGTCACCGCCGCCGACGTGATGCACTCGTGGGCGATGCCGTCCTTCGGCTTCAAGATCGACGCCGTGCCGGGCCGCCTCAACCAGTTCTGGTTCAAGGCCGACCGCGAGGGCACGTATCACGGCCAGTGCTCCGAGCTCTGCGGCCAGCGCCACGCCTACATGCCGATTGTCGTGCGCGTCGTGAACGACGAGGCCTACGCGGCCTGGCTCGGCGAGGCGAAGACCAAGTACGCCCGCATCGACGACGGGTCCAAGTTCGCCGACGCCCGATAGAGGGCGCGCCTCGGGCCAGCACCGCGCCGGCCCGACCCACCGAGATCTCGAGAGACACGCACAAGGCTCAGCTCAGATGGCAACCGCCGCAGCGCATGCAGGGGCCCACGAGGCCCACGACCACAAACCTTCCTTCTTCGCCCGCTGGTTCCTCTCCACGAACCACAAGGATATCGGCACGCTCTACCTGCTGTTCGCGTTCTGCGCGGGCATGATCGGCGCGTTCCTATCCTTCGGCATCCGGATGGAGATGGAGGCGCCCGGTCTCCAGTACTTTTCCAATCCGCAGACCTACAACGTGTTCGTGACCGGCCACGGCCTCATCATGGTGTTCTTCATGGTGATGCCGGCCCTGATCGGCGGGTTCGGCAACTGGTTCGTCCCGCTGATGATCGGCGCGCCGGACATGGCCTTCCCGCGCATGAACAACGTCTCGTTCTGGCTGACGGTGGCGGGCTTCTGCAGCCTGATCTGCTCGCTGTTCGTCGAGGGCGCGCCCGGCGCGTCCGGCGCCGGCACCGGCTGGACCGTGTACCCGCCGCTCTCGACCGCGGGCCACCCCGGCCCGGCCGTCGATTTCGCGATCTTCGCGCTGCACCTGTCCGGCGCCGGCTCGATCCTCGGGGCGATCAACTTCATCACCACGATCCTGAACATGCGCGCCCCCGGCATGACGCTGCACAAGATGCCGCTCTTCGCCTGGGCCGAGCTCGTCACCGCCTTCCTGCTGCTGCTGTCGCTCCCGGTCCTCGCCGGCGCGATCACCATGCTGCTCACCGACCGCAACTTCGGCACCACCTTCTTCGACCCGGCCGGCGGCGGCGATCCGATCCTGTACCAGCACCTGTTCTGGTTCTTCGGTCACCCCGAAGTGTACATCATGATCCTGCCGGCCTTCGGCATCGTCTCGCACATCATCGCCACGTTCTCGCGCAAGCCCGTCTTCGGCTACCTCGCGATGGCTTACGCGATGGTCGCGATCGGCGTCGTCGGCTTCGTCGTGTGGGCGCACCACATGTATACGGTGGGCCTGTCGCTGCAGACGCAATCGTACTTCGTCTTCGCCACCATGGTCATCGCGGTGCCCACCGGCGTGAAGATCTTCTCCTGGATCGCGACGATGTGGGGCGGCTCGATCCGCTTCACCGCGGCGATGCACTGGGCGGTGGGCTTCATCTTCCTGTTCACGGTCGGCGGCGTCACCGGCGTCGTGCTCGCGAACTCGGCTGTCGACAAGTACCTGCACGACACCTACTACGTCGTCGCGCACTTCCACTACGTGCTCTCGCTCGGCGCCGTGTTCATCATCTTCGCGGGTATCTACTACTGGTTCCCGAAGATGACCGGCCACATCATCCCCGAGTGGGCCGGAAAGCTGCACTTCTGGCTGGCCTTCATCGGCGCGAACGTCCTGTTCTTCCCGATGCACTTCCTCGGTCTCGCCGGCATGCCGCGTCGTTACGCCGACTACCCGGAGGCCTTCGCCGGCTGGCACAAGGTCTCGACCTACGGCGGCCACATCTTCGGCCTCGGCATGATGGTGTTCGTCATCGGCGTAATCCTCGCCTTCCGCTCGAAGGAGCGGGCTGCGGACAACCCCTGGGGTCCCGGTGCGACCACGTTGGAGTGGACGCTGTCCTCGCCGCCGCCCTTCCACCAGTTCGAGACGCTGCCCCGCATCGTCGACGAGCCGGGCCACCACTGATCGGAAGCGTTTTCGAGTGAGGTGGAATCCGGCTCACGTGAAGAAAACGCGACCAACTGGAAACGAAGTGGGTTTCGCGTAAGCGGAATCGACGACCATCGCGGGGGCTGCGCTTGCAGCCCCCGCCCTTCCCCGGACCCTTCCCGCGAAGGGTCCCGGCAAGGGCGGTGCGACGGTCCCGTCTGAGCGAAGCTCGGCGGGATCCCCCCTTTTCCGGGTGAGCCTTGCCCGGACGTTTGGACCTGTTCCGGTTCGCGTCTACCCGCGGCGGAACGAGCGCTCCCGCCGCGCGGGCTTGAGTGCGAAAAGCAGAATGGTTGCGGTGTCCATGACCACCCTGTCGAACAGCATGCCCGTCGGAGTGCCGCCGGTCCCCGTCGTCGGCGGCGACGTGCCGGACTATTTCGCTCTCCTGAAGCCGCGGGTGATGGTGCTGGTGATCTTCACCGCGCTGGTCGGCATGGTCGTGTCGCACGGCCACGTCCCGCCGGCCGTGGCCGTGATCTCGCTGCTGATGATCGCGATCGGCGCGGGCGCGTCGGGCTGTCTCAACATGTGGTGGGACGCCGACATCGACGCGATCATGACGCGCACCGCCAAGCGCCCGATCCCCGACGGCCGCATCCAGCCGAACGAGGCCCTGGCCTTCGGCCTAGTGCTCTCGGTCGGCTCGGTGATGGTACTCGGGCTCGCCGCCAACTGGCTCTCGGCGGGCCTGCTCGCCTTCACCATCGTGTTCTACGCGGTGATCTACTCGATGTGGCTGAAGCGGGCGACCGCGCAGAACATCGTCATCGGCGGTGCGGCCGGCGCCCTCCCCCCGGTGATCGGCCAGGCGGTCGTCAGCGGTTCGGTCGGCATCGAGTCGCTGGTCCTGTTCGCGATCATCTTCATCTGGACGCCGCCGCACTTCTGGGCGCTCGCCCTGGTGAAGGCTGGTGAGTACGCCAAGGCCGGCATCCCGATGATGCCGAACACCGCCGGCCCGACCTCGACCCGCCGCCAGATCATCTACTACACGCTGCTGCTCGCGCCGCTCGGCCTCGTGCCGGTCTGGATCGGCTTTGCCGGCCTGCTCTACGCGGTGGTCGCCGTGGTCGGCGGCCTCGGGATGCTCGCCTTCAGCGTGCAGGTCTACCGCAACCGCGAGGGCGAGGCGGAGAAGAAGGCCGCGATGGGGATGTTCGGCTTCTCGATCCTCTACCTGTTCGTGCTATTCTCGGCGCTGCTCGCCGAGCAGAGCCTCGGCCTGTTCCGCCCGGTCTTCGCCTGATGGAATACGATCCGCACGGCTTCCCCAAGATCGAGATGCGCCCCCTCACCCCCGAGGAGGAGGCGCGCCGACGCAAGCGTTCGATCGCGATCGCCCTGGCGCTCGGCGCCATGGTGCTGCTGTTCTTCGTCCTGACGATCGCCAAGCTCGGACCGCAAATCCTGAACCGGCCGCTGTAGAATGAGCATGCCGAACCCGAACCGGACGATGCTGCGCACCGCCTTCGCATGCGCGGGCATGGCTGTCGGCATGATCGGCCTCGCCTTCGCGTCGGTGCCGCTCTACGACGCTTTCTGTAAGGCGACCGGCTACGACGGCACGCCGCGCCAAGGGCCGGCGCTCACTGCCGGCGTTTCGACCGACGACAGCATGGTCGTACACTTCGACACCAACGTGTCGGCCTCGCTGCCGTGGCGGTTCAAGGCGGAATCGCGTCGCGTCGAGGCGCGACTCGGCGAGACCAAGACGGTGTTCTTCCAGGTGAAGAACACCGGCGCGACGCCCTCCACCGGCGTCGCCACCTTCAACGTCCAACCCGGCCTGATGGGCAGCTACTTCGTCAAGATCGAGTGCTTCTGCTTCAAGGAGCAGACGCTGCAGCCGGGCGAGACCCTGGACGTGCCGGTGGTGTTCTACATCGACCCCGAAGTGCGCAAGGATTCGAACACGGCGCACCTTTCGGAGATGACGCTGTCCTACACCTACTTCGCGTCGAAGAACGGTGAGCCGATTCCGGCGTCAGTCGCCGCCACGGGCACCACCGGCACGAAGCGCGACTTCTGACTGCGCGCGGATTTCCGGGCGCACCCGGTTTTCCCCACGCGGGAAGCGTGACAACACGCGCCCGCCTCCGCTAAGGGTGCGGGCAGACCGGACGGGTCGAACGGCCCGAATTCGGCGTATTAGAGTACACGGACCGCGAGCCGGCGACGGCGCAGGACCGACGGGGTCGAGGAGAGACGGGTAAGATGGCCGAGGCGCACGCCAAGAATCACGACTTCCACATCCTTGCACCGAGCCCTTGGCCGCTCATCGGCGCCTTCTCCGGCTTCGTGATGGCCTTCGGCGCCGTGTTCTGGATGAAGAGCCTGCAGATCGGCACGCTCACCCCGGGCCCCTACATCTTCGGCGCCGGCACGCTCGGCGTGCTCTACACCATGTTCTCGTGGTGGAAGGACGTGGTCCACGAGGCCAACCACGGCGACCACACACGCGTGGTGCAGCTTCACCACCGCTACGGCATGATAATGTTCATCGCCTCCGAGGTGATGTTCTTCGTCGCTTGGTTCTGGGCCTACTTCGAGGCGGCGCTCTACACCGCCGACCCGATCCAGGCTTCCCGCGTCGGCTTCACCGGCGGCGTCTGGCCGCCGAAGGGCATCGAGGCCTTCGACCCCTGGCACCTGCCGCTGCTCAACACGCTGATCCTGCTCACCTCGGGCACGACGGTGACCTGGGCACACCACGCCCTGCTGCACGACGATCGCAAGGGTCTGAAGTACGGCCTGTGGCTCACCGTCATCCTCGGCGTGCTGTTCACCGCGTGCCAGGCCTACGAGTACGGCCACGCGCATTTCGGCTTCGCCGGCAGCATCTACTCCTCGACCTTCTTCATGGCGACGGGCTTCCACGGTGCGCACGTCCTCATCGGCACGATCTTCCTCGGGATCTGCCTGTACCGCGCCTATCTCGGCCAGTTCACGGTCAAGCAGCACCTCGGCTTCGAGTTCGCCGCCTGGTATTGGCACTTCGTCGACGTGGTGTGGCTGTTCCTGTTTGCCGCCATCTACGTCTGGGGTTCGGGCGCCGGCCACGCGGCCCACTGACCGCGACCGGGCCTCGATCCCCTGTGACGCAGGGCGGGATTGCGTGGAAGGGCGGCTCAGGCCGCCCTTTTTCGTATCCAAGACCCCATATCGTGGTGGAGGCCGACGTATCGTTCGTCGCCGGGGGGCCTCACCTCATGCAAGGAACCTGAGCTTGGCCCGGACCTACACGCCACAAGCCCCGATCTCGACCGGCCTGCGGGGCCGCTGCCCCCGCTGTGGCGAAGGCCACCTGTTCAAGGGCTTCCTCACCGTCGCCCCCTCCTGCGAAGCCTGCGGCCTCGATTATGGGATGTTCGATTCCGGCGACGGCCCGGCCTTCTTTGTGATGTCGATCGTCGGCATCTTCGTGGTCGGCCTCGCCCTTTGGATGGAGATCACCTACCAGCCGCCGATGTGGGTCCACGGCCTCGTGGCGGGATCGCTCTCCGTAGGCTTGAGCCTCCTTCTGGTACGCCCGCTGAAGGGCATGCTCCTCGCCCTGCAATATGCGAACAAGGCCGAGCAGGGGCGCTTCGAGCCGTGACCGCGGCCGAGACCGCCCCGCGCACGCGCCCCGGCGCGATCCGCGATCTGTTCCCCCCGGCGCTCGCGACGCTGATCGCCCTGGCGATCCTGCTCGGGCTCGGCGTGTGGCAGCTCGAGCGCAAGGGCGAGAAGGAGGCGCTGATCGCCCGCATCGTCTCGCGCTCGCAGGCCGAACCGGTGACGACGCCCGCCGACTGGAACCCCACGCGCGACGAGTTCGAGCACGTCCGCGTCGCCGGGCGCTTCCTCAACGACCGCGAGACCCTGGTGCACGGGCTCGCGGCCGGTGAGACGCCGGGCCGGGCGCTGCAGGGCTACTACGTGATCACGCCGTTCCGGCGCGACGACGGCGCGATCGTGCTGGTCAACCGCGGCTTCGTGCCGACCGAGCTGAAGGACCAGGCCGACCGTCGCGACGGGCTGGTCGAAGGCGAGACCACCATCGTCGGCCTGCTGCGCGGAAGCGAGCCGAGGACGATGTTCGTGCCGGCGCCGGACCCCGTGCGCAACGAGTGGTTCAACCGCGACGTGCCCGGCATCGCCGCCGCGCGCGGGTTCCCGGACGCCACGCCCTACCTGATCGAGGTCGACGCCACCCCCGGGAGCAAGACCTGGCCGCGCGGCGGGCAGCTCCGGGTCGACCTGCCGAACAACCACCTGCAATACGCCTTCACTTGGTTCGGCATCGCCGCCTGCCTGCTCGGTGTCTTTTCCGTTTTCGCCTGGAAGCGCCTGCACGAGCTCGAGCCGCCTGCCGCCTGAGTCGCACTTGCGGCGGCGGTGAGGCCGGCTACACTCGCCCCGTTCGATGGCGGAGTGGTCCCCGATGCGCTGCTGGCTCGCCTTGTTCCTCGCCTTCGCACTGACGCCGGCGCACGCGGCCGACGACGGCGCGCGTGACGCAGCGCGTGCGACCATCACGCGCCAGGCCGAAGCGCTGGTGCGCGACGACGCCACCACCGCCTACGCTCAGGCGGCGCCGTCGATCCAGGGCATGTTCCCGACCGCGGACGTGTTCCTCGGCATGGTCCGCAACAGCTACCGCCCGGTCTACCGCCACCGCAGCTTCGTCTTCGGCAAGCTGCTCGACCTCGGCGACGGCGCCCTGTCGCAGGACGTGGCGATCCAGGACGAGGACGGCATCGATTGGACCGCCGTCTACAGCCTCGAGCGCGGCGCGGACGGCCAATGGCGCATCAGCGGCTGCCGGCTGATGAAGGCCGAGGGCACGAACGCCTGAACGGCGACGGCCTGCGTAGAGCCCTCGATCCTGCAGGGCGCTTGCAGAAGGCACGACACCGTCATTCCGGGTCGCCATAGGCGAGCCTGGAATCCAGAACCGCCGATGGTGGAAAGTCCTGCTCGACCTGTGGTTCTGGATCCAGGGCTCCGCTGCGCGGCTCCGGGATGACGCAGTGGTGCCAGTGAGTTTCCGAACGGCGAATCGCCGTCTGCGATCCTCCCTCGGTTCAGGCGAGAGGCCGCCGAGCCGTGTGGCGGACGCCGAGGATGACGATCTCGTCGTCCCCGATGCGGTCGGCGACGGCATAGGAATAGGGCCGCACGACCATCCGCCGCCCCCCTGGGCGAGCCGTCGCGGCGCCGGCCTGGGGTTGTTGCTGCAACACATCGATCACGGCGCGGATACGTTCCTGCACGTTGTGCGCGCCGGTCGGATGCTGCTCGCCGATCGTCGTCAGGATGCGGTCGAGCTGACGTGCGGCTGGAAGGGTGAAACGCAGCCTCACAGGCCGTGCTTGGCCCAGATGGCGCGCACCTCGGCATCCGTGGCGAACTCGGGGCGGTCGGCGGCCCGCTCGGATTCGTCCAGTCCCGCAGTTTCCTCAGGCGTGAACCGATAAACGGCCGTGTCGTCGCCGACGAAGGCCAGCACCACCCGCGCGACCTCGTCCTGCATCTCGGGGGAAAGCCCGCGCGCGGTGGCCACCGCCTTTTCAAGGAGATCCGTCATGCTCGCACGATGGCCGGAATCGGCGGACGGCAAAAGCGGAATCGATGGCGTCGCCACAGGCTCGGTCGGCCATCGCGAGCGCGATCCTTCTCAGGCGGCCGCGAAAGCCGAGGGCGATCTGTGGCCGACCCCGTTTCGACAGGCCCGAACCGATCGTGTAGAGGGGGCGCCTTCCCCGGAGGCCCCCGTGCTGCACGTCTCGACCCGCGGATCCGCCGCGCCGCTCTCGTTTTCCGATGCCCTGCTCGCCGGGCTCGCCCGCGACGGCGGGCTCTACGTGCCCGAGGCGTGGCCGACGATCACGAAACCGGAAATCGCGGGGCTCGCGGGCAAGCGCTACGCCGACGCCGCCAAGCTGGTGCTGCGCCCCCTGATCGACGGCGAGATCGCCGACGCCGACCTCGATCGGATGATCGAGGAGGCCTACGCCACCTTCCGCCACCCGGCGATCTGCCCGCTGACCCAGCTCGACGACAACCTGTTCCTGCTCGAGCTCTTCCACGGCCCGACGCTCGCGTTCAAGGACGTGGCGATGCAGCTGCTCGGGCGCCTGATGGACCACGTGCTCCGCGCCCGCGGCAGCCGCGCCACCATCGTCGGCGCGACTTCGGGCGACACCGGCAGCGCCGCGGTCGAAGCCTTCGGCGGGCTCGACCAGGTCGACGTCTTCATCCTGTTCCCGCACGGCCGCGTGTCGGAGGTGCAGCGTCGACAGATGACCTCGGTCGACGCGCCCAACGTCCACGCGCTCGCGGTCGACGGCAACTTCGACGACTGCCAGAACATGGTGAAGGCCATGTTCCAGCACGGCGACTTCGCCGACGCGGTGAAGCTCTCGGGCGTGAACTCGATCAACTGGGCCCGGGTCGCGGCGCAGGCGGTGTACTACTTCACCAGCGCGGTGGCGCTCGGCGCGCCGCACCGCAAGGTGTCGTTTTCGGTGCCGACGGGCAATTTCGGCGACGTGCTGGCGGGCTGGGTCGCCAAGCGCATGGGGCTGCCGATCGAGCGCCTGATGATCGGCACCAACGCCAACGACATCCTGGCGCGCACCCTGGAGCACGGCGCCTACGAGCTGCGCGGCGTCCACGCGACCACCTCGCCCTCGATGGACATCCAGATCTCCTCGAACTTCGAGCGGCTTCTGTTCGAGGCGCTCGGCCGCGACGCGTCCGCCCTCGGCCGGCTGATGGCGGGCCTGAAGCAGTCCGGCGGCTTCACCCTCGACGACGCGGTGCTCTCTGCGGTGCGGGCGGAGTTCGACGCCACCGCCGTGTCCGAGCCCGACGTGATGGACGAGATCGCCCAGACCCATGCTGCCACCGGCATGGTGCTCGACCCCCACAGCGCCATCGGCGTACGCGCCGCCCGCCGCCTGCTGAAGCGGGACCCGGCGACGCCGGTCGTCGCGCTGGCCACGGCG
>NZ_VRUX01000959.1:0-1090 GCF_008039885.1 Methylobacterium sp. WL103 | reverse complement strand
CCGCGTCGGCGCCGACCTCGCCTCGCCCGCGGGCTTCGCCCTCAAGACCGGCCGGCCGGTGATCTCCAACCACCTCGAGAACGAGGCCCGCTTCCGCACGCCGCAGATCATGGCCGAGCACGGCATCCGCCGGGCGATCAACGTGCTGATCGAGAACCGCGAGGGCGCCTTCGGAGTGCTCGAGGTGGACGACACCCGCGAGGGCATGTTCACGGAGGCCGACATCGCCTTCATGCAGGGGTTCGCCAACCTGCTCGGCGGCGCGATCGAGCGGCAGCGCACGGAAGGGCTGCTCCGGCAGGCTCTGACGCGGCAGGACCTGCTCGTGCGCGAGATGAGCCACCGGGTGAAGAACAGCCTGGCCATCGTCGCGAGCCTGCTCGCGCTCCAGGCGCGCAACGCCGACGCGGGCCCGGTGCGCGACGCGCTGATCGACGCCCGCACCCGGGTGGAGGCCATCGCCGGGGTCCACGACCAGCTCTGGCGCCAGGGCGACACCACGCCGGGCGAGATCGACCTCGGGCAGTTCCTCGAGACGCTGGCGGCCAACCTCCAGGGCAGCGCGCCGAGCCACCGCATCCTGTGCGCGGCAGAACCGCTGCGGGTCTCGGCCGACCGGGCGATCCCGATGGGACTGATGGTCAACGAGCTCGTCACCAACGCCATCAAGTACGCCTACCCGGACCGGACCGGCGAGGTGCGCGTCGGCGCCGCCTGCGCCGGCGGGATGCTCGTCCTCGACGTGTCGGACGACGGCGTCGGCCTGCCGGCGGATTTCGACATCGGCCGGGCCTCGCGCAGCCTCGGCATGCGGGTGATCACGAACCTCGCCCGCCAGCTCGACGCCCGGGTCGCGACCCCGCGCGGGCAGGGCGCCCGCTTCCGCATCGAGATCCCGCTCGAGGCGTGAGCGGACTCCGCTTTGCATCGCGCCGGCCCGTCATGCGTGATGCGCCGAAACCCTTGCGAGCCGGATACGAGGAGACGCCATGCCCCGCTTCCCAATCATTCCGCCGATTCCGGCACCGATCGCCGCCCTGGCGGCCCTGTCGCTCGTCGCCGCCGCGCTCCCGGCGCTCGGCGCCCCGGC
>NZ_VRUX01000958.1:0-1095 GCF_008039885.1 Methylobacterium sp. WL103 | reverse complement strand
GTGCCGGCCTCGTGGTCGCTGCGCGAGCGCCAGCCGCTGTGCACCGCGTTGCGGTCCCCGGAGGGACCGCTGATCCGCACCGTCGAGCACCTGCTCGCCGCGCTCTCGGCCGAGGGCGTCGACGAGGCGCTCGTCGAGATCGACGCCGAGGAGCTGCCGATCTTCGACGGCAGCGCCGTGCCCTGGTGCCGCGCGATCCGTGCCGCGGGGCGGATCGAGAACGGCGCGCCGCGCCGGACGATCCGGGTGCTGCGCACGGTCCAGGTGGAGGATGGCCGGCGCACCTTGCGGATCGAGCCGCATGACGGGCTCCACGTCTCAGCCCACCTCGCGCTGGCGCATTTCGGCCCGCTCGACTGGTCCGGGACGATCACGCCGGACGTGTTCCTGTCCGAGATCGCGCCGGCGCGGAGCTTCGGCCGCTATTGGCGCGCCATGCTCGGGCGCGCCTACGGCTTCGTCACGCGAAAACCCTTCCTGCAGGGCTGCGGCGTCCGCTCGGCGGCGATGATCGTGCGCGGGCGCATCCTCGGCGGGATGCGGGTGGCCGACGAGCCTGTCCGCCACCGCGTCCTCGACCTCGTCGGCGACCTCGCGCTCGCCGGTCACCCGATCCGCGGGCGGCTGATCGCGGCCCATACCGGGCACGAGCTCAACCACGCCCTGGTGGCCCGGCTGATGGCCGAGCCCGACGCCTGGGAGCTGGTCTGAGCGTTCGCTGCCCTCCGGCGCTTGCCACGGGGCGCCGGCCTCGCCAGAACGCCCCATGCTCCGCGTCAACGACCTCACCCTCCGCATCGGCGAGCGCCTGATCCTCGACGGCGCGAGCTTCTCCATCCCCGACCGCGCCCGCGTCGGCCTCGTCGGCCGCAACGGCGCCGGCAAGACCACGCTGTTCAAGGCGATCCTCGGCGAGTGGCCGGTGGATGCGAGCGCGGTCTCGATGCCCAGGGGCATGCGCATCGGCGCGGTGGCGCAGGAGGCGCCGGCCGGCCCCGAGACTCTGCACGCCGTCGTCCTCGCCGCCGACACCGAGCGGGCGCGGCTGATGGCCGAGGCGGAAGGCGCCGACGGCCTGCGCCGCGCCGAGATCGA
>NZ_VRUX01000957.1:0-1099 GCF_008039885.1 Methylobacterium sp. WL103 | reverse complement strand
AAGGTTCGCCGATCCCGGCGGCCCGAAGGTCCAAGACGATTTTCCGCGACGAAACGATGCCTGCCGGCCCGACGCCGCCAGCCGACCCGATGCCCGCAGCGAACGTGGCGCCCGGACGCGATCGGCGGCGCCTCGTCGGCATCGCGCTGATGTGCGGGACGCTGGCGTTCTTCGCCTGCCTCGACGCGTCGGCGAAGGTGCTGGCCCGGGCCGGCGTCGACCCGCTGCTTACCACCTTCATGCGCTACTTCGTGAGCGTGGCGCTGATCTCGGTGTTTCTGAACCCGGTGACGACGCCCACGGTGATGCGCAGCCGCCGCCTCGGCCTGCAGGTGGTGCGCTCGCTGCTGCTGTTCGGCTCGACGGCGCTCAACTTCTTCGCGCTTCGCCACCTCCAGCTCGCCGAGACCCTATCGATCCAGTTCGCGACGCCGCTCACCGTGGCTTTGCTCGCCGGCCCGCTGCTCGGCGAGTGGTCGTCCCGCGGACGCCTGGCTGTGATCGCCGTCGGCTTCCTCGGCGTACTGGTGATCGTGCGTCCCGGGGTCGGCACCGTGCATCCTGCGGTGCTGCTCAGCCTCGGCAACATGCTGTGCTACGCGCTATACATCCTGGCGACGCGCAAACTCGCGGCCCACGACTCGACTGCGACCACGATGGTCTATTCCGGTCTCGCGGGCCTCGGCGTGATGACGCCGCTGCTGCCCTGGATCTGGACCGAGCCGGCCTCGCTCACGGTGTGGGCGCTGCTCGTAGGGATCGGCCTGTTCGGCACGATCGGGCACTGGCTGCTGATTCTGGCCCATGCGAGGGCGCCGGCCAACGTGCTCGCGCCGTTCCTCTACACCCAGCTTCTGTGGTCGCTGACCCTCGGCTTCCTGCTGTTCGGCGACGTCCCGAACCGCTGGACCGTGCTGGGCGCGGCGATCATCGTCGGATCGGGCCTGTATCTCCTCGCCCACGACGCGATGGCGCAACGAAAAGGGCCGGCCACCCGAAGGTGACCGGCCCGTTCGCACGTCGCGCGCTCCGGGCTTAGCGGCCCATGCGCTCGCGGCGGTCCATCCGCTCCTCGCGGCGCTCCTCGCGGTCGCGGCGC
>NZ_VRUX01000956.1:0-1100 GCF_008039885.1 Methylobacterium sp. WL103 | reverse complement strand
GCGATCACGAAGGTCCTGGCGGAGTCCGGCGGGGCGACGTTCACGGCCTACGACCAGATCGACAAGGCACCCGAGGAGAAGGCGCGCGGGATCACGATCTCGACGGCGCACGTCGAGTACGAGACGGCCAACCGGCACTACGCGCACGTCGACTGCCCCGGGCACGCCGACTACGTGAAGAACATGATCACGGGCGCCGCGCAGATGGACGGCGCGATCCTGGTGGTGTCGGCGGCCGACGGCCCGATGCCGCAGACCCGCGAGCACATCCTGCTCGCCCGCCAGGTCGGCGTGCCGGCACTGGTGGTGTTCCTGAACAAGGTCGACCTCGTCGACGACGCCGAGCTGCTCGAGCTCGTCGAGATGGAGGTGCGCGAGCTGCTGTCGAAGTACGACTTCCCCGGCGACGACATCCCGATCACCAAGGGCTCGGCCAAGGTCGCGCTCGACAACGGCGACAAGGCGGTCGGGCACGACGCGGTGCTGGCGCTGATGAAGACGGTCGACGACTACATCCCGCAGCCGGAGCGTCCGATCGACATGCCGTTCCTGATGCCGATCGAGGACGTGTTCTCGATCTCGGGCCGCGGCACGGTGGTGACGGGTCGCGTCGAGCGCGGCATCGTCAAGGTCGGCGAGACGGTGGAGATCGTGGGCATCCGCGACACCCAGACCACGACGGTCACGGGCGTCGAGATGTTCCGCAAGCTGCTCGACCAGGGCCAGGCGGGCGACAACGTCGGCGTGCTGCTGCGCGGCACCAAGCGCGAGGACGTCGAGCGCGGCCAGGTCGTGTGCAAGCCGGGTTCGGTGAAGCCCCACACCAAGTTCAAGGCCGAGGCCTACATCCTGACCAAGGAGGAGGGCGGCCGCCACACGCCGTTCTTCACCAACTACCGGCCGCAGTTCTACTTCCGCACCACCGACGTCACCGGCGTCTGCGTGCTGCCGGAAGGCACCGAGATGGTGATGCCGGGCGACAACGTGACCATGGACGTCACGCTGATCGTGCCGGTGGCCATGGAGGAGAAGCTGCGCTTCGCCATCCGCGAAGGCGGACGCACCGTCGGCGCCGGCGTCGTCGCCGCCATCAACGCGTA
>NZ_VRUX01000955.1:0-1102 GCF_008039885.1 Methylobacterium sp. WL103 | reverse complement strand
ATACGCCGTCGCCGGAGAGCCCAGCTCGCGCCACCGCCGCGCGGATCGCCGCCGCGCCGAGCTCCGGAGCCGCGACGCGGGCGAGCTCACCCTGGAACGCCCCCATCGGCGTGCGCGCCGCCCCGGCGATCACGATCGGATCGGACATCCTCGGCTCCCGTGGCATCGTTTGGACAGGGGGACATTCCAATCCGGCGCCTAAGAGATGTCCAGCCTGGATGTGCCGCCCCGGGGTGTTCGGACGAAGCACCGACCTTACTCTGGCGCGGACCACCGTATTCACGCAGCACGCGAGAGGCGAGTCGACACCAGTGACGATCGGCTCGCCGCCGTCCTCCCGGTGCTGCCAGTGGGGTCGAAGAGAAATTCGCCACCTGCGATGCCCTCCCCCCTCTGCAAGGGAGGGAGATCGCGCGTCACACCCGGTCGCGCGCCGCGTGGAAACGGCGCCCCACCGACATCGGCGTCAGAGGGACATCAGGACGTTGACGGAGCCGACGGCGGTGAGGACGAGGCCGCAGACGAAGGCGCCGATCATCGCGTAGCTGAACAGCTTCATGGACGTGATTCCGTTCCGCTTCGCGCTCAGCAGCGGGGTCCGCCGCTGGTCTGGCCGTACTGCATCACCGGGCGGGTCTGCTGGTTGGCGTTGCCCTCGCTCGCCGAGCTCGGGGCGCACCAGCCGGTGCGGGGCGCCGGCACGGCGTCGAACCCGAGCGAACCGGTGGTCAGGTCGTCGTAGGGCGAGGGCGGGGCGACGCGGGCGGCGGGCGCCTCAGAGCGGAACGCCATCGCGGACGAGGCGGGCACAGCAACGCCGAGGATCAGAACAGCAACGACGGCAACGGAACGGGTCTTCATGTGGATATAAGGCTCCTTCTTACAAGACTGTCCGCCGGTTCGGCGTCGATTCGTCTTGCATGAACCTTATATAGCTTGCCCATTCCTCTGGCGGCGTGACGCACCGCACGCGGCAGGGCGGATTAAAACGCTCAGGTGCCTCACGGCTTGAAGTAGGGCCGCGCGACGATCGCGGTCGGGTCCACCGGGCGCACGCGCTGGGCGTGGACCACGCGGTGGGCGGTCCGCACGGGGCGCGGGG
>NZ_VRUX01000954.1:0-1103 GCF_008039885.1 Methylobacterium sp. WL103 | reverse complement strand
CGCGCCGGCCGCGAGCGAGGAGCCGGAGCACCACGGTGCCGGCGACCGCGCAAGCCGTGACGGCCGCCAGGATCAGGAGCGTTTCCATTGCCCGGCAGCGTTAGCCCAAGCGGCCGTCGCATGCACCCCGGGGCATGCACCCCAGGGTAAGTCCGCCCCGACGCGCCGGGCCGGGGTCCCGAAGCGGAACGGTCCTTGCCTCTTCGGTCCCCGGGCCGCCTGCGCCTTGCGCGCGCCGGGCGTCCCCGCCAAAAGCCCCTGCCCCCGTCTTCCCGGAGCCCGACCGATGCGAACGCACGCCCAGCGCGACCCGGAGGAGCTCGAAGGCCACCTCGTCGGGCTGATCGAGGCCTCGCGCGAGCAGGCGAGCGAGGACCCGTTCCGCAACCCCGTGCTGGCGGTGACGCTGGCGATCACCCGCCGCTTCGACCGGGACGAGATCGGCGAGGCCGACCTCGACGCGCTGTTCGTGCGCTTGCGGGCGCAGGCTTTGTCCGACCGCGCGGCGCGGTTGCGCGCCTATGTCGGGATCGAGCACCATCCCGATGCCGACGCCGCGATGCCGGCGCGCCTCGTCGCCGCGGTGCCGGACCGGTCTGACGCGTTCGAGCGCTTCCGCGACGGGATCGGCCGCACCGCCTTCGCCGTGGTGTTCACCGCGCACCCGACCTTCGGGATGCCGAAGGCCGTGGCGGCGCTGCTCGCCGAGGCCGCGAGCCTCGACGACCCGGCGGCGCGAGCGCCCCTGATCGAGAAGGCCGCCCAGCTCTCGACCCGGCCGGACGCGCCGATCACCCTGGACGGCGAGTTCGAGCAGGCCTGCGTGGCCGCCAACCACGGCCGCGAGGCGGTGGACGCCTTCAACGGCGCGCTCCTCGACGCCGCGCGCAAGCGCTGGCCCGACCGCTGGACGGAACTCGTACCGAAACCCTTCGCCATCGCGAGCTGGGTCGGCTGCGACACCGACGGGCGCACCGACATCGGCTGGTGGGACACCCTGCGCTACCGCCTCGAATCCAAGCGCATGCAGCTCGACCGGGTGATGCGCCGCCTGCCCGCCATCCCCGCCGCGGGCGCGGTGCGGGGTCTCGCCGAGGCGGCCC
>NZ_VRUX01000953.1:0-1104 GCF_008039885.1 Methylobacterium sp. WL103 | reverse complement strand
ACGTAGGCCCAGTCGCGCGTCGGCGCGTCGGCGGCCTTCGCCGCCGCCGGGCGGTTCACGCCCATCGCCCAGGTCGGGCGGTGGCCGATGATCGCGTCCTTCTGGAAGGCCTGGACGGCGTCGTCGTTCATGCCGTCGAAGTAGTTGTACGTCGCGTTGTAGGCCTTCACGTGGTCGATGCAGAAGTTCCAGTACTGCCCCTCGGCGCGTCGCCCCTTGGGCGCGCGGAACAGGCCGGCATGGGTGCAGCCCTCCGCCTCGCAGGTGCCCGCGGGCTTGCCGCTCGCAGTCTTGCCGGCCGAGTTCTTGCCGGCCGCGGTCTTGCCGCCGGCCGTCTTGGGCTCGTCGCAGGTGCGCCGGATGCGGATGCTGTCGAAGAGGGGCGAGTTGAGATCCATGACGGGGCGATTATGAGGGGGTGGACCCGAGACACAAGGGCGCCGGGCCTGATGACGCATGCGGGCGAACGGGCTTGACGACCCGGCCGCCAGGTGACGCGGCTGCGACGCAACACGAGGGATGGACGGATGACGGGAACGGCGACGCTGCGGGACTGGATCGAGGCCAAGCTGGCGGCGGAACTCGCGCCGGCCCGCCTCGACGTGGTGGACGAATCCCACCTCCATGCGGGCCATTCCGGCGCGCGGCCGGGGGGTGAGACGCATTTCCGCGTCGATGTGGTCTCGGACGCCTTCGAAGGGAAGAGCCGCGTCGACCGCCACCGCGTCGTCAACGCGCTGCTGGCCGAGGCGTTCGCCCGCGGGCTGCACGCGCTGGCCGTGAAGGCGCGCACGCCCTCGGAAGCCGGCTGAGCCGGAAGGGGAGGGGGCCGTGGCCCTGGTCTGCACGCCTCAGATCGCCATCGACGAGGCCGAGCTGCACGAGACCTTCGTGCGGGCCTCGGGCCCCGGCGGCCAGAACGTCAACAAGCTCTCGACGGCGGTGCAGCTGCGCTTCGACGTGCGCCGCTCGGCCGCCCTGCCGAACGCGGTGGCGGTGCGCCTGATGCGGCTCGCCGGGCGGCGGCTCACGGCCGACGGCGTGCTGGTGATCAGCGCGCAGCAGTTCCGCACGCAGGAGCGCAACCGCGCCGACGCCCGCGAG
>NZ_VRUX01000952.1:0-1108 GCF_008039885.1 Methylobacterium sp. WL103 | reverse complement strand
TCAGGCGGCTGTCCGACGCGGCGCGCCGGACAGCCGCCTGATCGTCGACGCCAACGAGGCGTGGCGGGCCGAGACGCTGGAGGCCAACCTCGCCGCCTGCCTCGCCGCCGGTGTGACGCTGATCGAGCAGCCGCTGCCGGCCGACGACGACGGGCTGCTCGCGACGATCGATCGCCCGATCCCGATCTGCGCCGACGAGAGCCTGCACGACCGCGCCGGCCTCGACCGCCTCGCGGGGCGCTACGACGCGATCAACATCAAGCTCGACAAGACCGGCGGGCTCACCGAAGCCGTGATGCTCGCCCACGAGGCCCGCGCTCGCGGCCTCGCGCTGATGGTCGGCTGCATGGTCGGCACCTCGCTCGCCATGGCACCCGCGATGCTGCTCGTCCACCACGCCGAATACGTGGACCTCGACGGCCCATTGCTGTTGGCGCGCGACCGCGAGCCGGGGCTGGTGTTCGAGGGCAGCACGATCCACCCGCCGGAGGCCGCACTCTGGGGGTGAAGGGCGCTACACCGCCGCCGCCTCGATCAGCACCGTGTCGATCCAGAAGCTCCCGTCCGGTTCGATCCCGAAATGCCGGGCGACCTCGTCCGGGGCCGAGGCCTGGAGCGAGCGGATCGCCGCGACGTGCGGCTCGGGCGTCCGCATCCGGGCGATCCAGGTGGAAAAGTCCATGCGCAGGCGGCCGTGGGTGACCTTGTCGACGGTGAAGCCGGCATCCGTGAGCATCCCCAGCCATTCGGGCACCGAATAGTCGCGCACGTGCGAGGGGTCGCGCAGCAGCTCCACCGCCTGGAGGTGGGTGTCGAGGAGCGCGTCGTCAGGGGCGACGACGTCGGCGATCAGCGTCGGCGCGCCGGGTTTGGCGACGCGCCGCGCCTCGGAGAGTCCGGCGCGGACGTCGCGCCAGTGATGCGCGCTGAACCGGGTCGTGACCGCATCGAAGCTCGCATCGGGGAAGGGCAGCGCTTCGGCCGATCCGGCCTCGGTCGCGATGTTGGAGAGCCCGCGCCGCGCGGCTTCCGCCGCCACCGCGGCGAGCATGTCGGGCGAGAGGTCGAGGGCCGTGACCGAGCCGGCTTCCGGCGCGATCGCGAAGGC
>NZ_VRUX01000951.1:0-1111 GCF_008039885.1 Methylobacterium sp. WL103 | reverse complement strand
ACCCCGCGCCGCGCCATTCGGCCGGGCTGCGGCGCGTCCCCGCCCGTCCGATCTCCTGATCGCGCCGCCTAACGGGCCGCCCGGGATCGCACCGAAAACCCAAAGTCTCGAAGGCGTTGGACGCTCGTCCGCACCCGCATCCCCGGCGCGCGCGGCGTTCCCGGCCGCGCAGTTCATCGCACGCTCATCGGACGGGTTTATTTTCGCATCTGCAAACGGTGCCGGCGAACCAAACCGTCTGCGGTGGGTTTAAAGCTCAGCTCTCTTCCCAACTCGTCAGCGATGGGGTAGCTCTCGGTCTATGGGTGCGCTGCAACAAGTGCTCGTCGTCGACGACGGCGTCCGTGCTGTCGATCACTCGCTGGCCGGAGAGCTGGCCGAGCTCGGCTATGCCAGCGTCACCGTCTCCCTCGAGGCGGCGGCGGACGTGCTGGCGGTGATCGCCCGTCCCGCCGCGATCCTGCTCCAGACTTCGTCACGCCGCGACTCGGGCTACGCCCGCCTCGCCGCCCGGCTCCGGGCTGAAGTGCGCGACCAGGGCATCCCTGTCTTGGTGATCGACGGCGAGAACGCGCGCCGCGCCGGTGCTCCCATCGACCTGATGAGCCGCATCGGCCCCTACGTCGTCAACGAGCCCGACCTCTAGTCAGAGCGCTCAGCCGCGGCGGCGATCCGTCACGAGTGGATCGGCGCGTCGTGCTTGTGGAAGGCCTTGAGCCGACGGAACAGCGGCGTGTCGTAGTTCGCGGGCGCCGGCTCCTCGCCAACGAGCCAGCGGAACAGGTCGCGGTCGGGCACCTCGATCAGCGCCTCGAACAGGTCGAGGTCCGCGTCGCTCATGACGCCGATCTCGGCGTCGGCGAAGCGTCCCATGATCAGGTCCATCTCGCGGATGCCCCGGTGCCAGGCGCGAAACAGCGTGCGGCGGCGGCGGGGATCGAGATCCGCGCTGGTGCGGGTGGTGCCGGACATGGTTCTAGCCTTGGGTCGAAGGAGACGACCCGTGATCCGTGGATCACGGGACGATGATGGTCAGACCAATCCTGCGAAGGCGGTCTCGGACCACGACGCGGACGGCCCGGGCGGGGCGGGGGCGCGATCGCGCGGGCCC
>NZ_VRUX01000950.1:0-1117 GCF_008039885.1 Methylobacterium sp. WL103 | reverse complement strand
CTACGCGGCCGGGGCGCTGGGGAGCCTGTCGCTCGCCGTCGAGTTCGCGGCGCGCGGCCCTGCCGTCGGCGGGGCCCTGGTGCGGCACCTGCTGCTTTCCGGCGGCGCGGTGCTGATGGCGGTCTGCGGCGCCGTACTGCTGTCGCTGTGGCGGCGCGGACAGGGCCTCGTCGCGATCCTGGTCGGCGGCATCCAGGTGGTGCCGGCGGTGGCGCTGCTCGGCGCCCTGGTCGCGCTGGCCTCGGGCCTGCTGCGGGCGGTGGGCGCGGCGCGCCAGGCGATGTTCGTGACGCTGGGCGGCGCACTGGTGACGGTGGGCCTCGATCCGCTGCTGATCTTCGGGGCCGGGCTCGGGGTCGACGGGGCGGCGATCACCACCTGCGTGGCGCGCGCCACCTTCGCACTCGTCGGCTGGCACGGGGTGCGGCAGCACCGGATGCTCGCCGCCCCGCGCCTCGCCGAGACGCTCGCCGACGCGCCGCTGGTGTTCAGGATCGCCTTGCCGGCGGTGCTCACCAACCTCGCGCCCTCGGTGGCCAGCGCCTTCCTCGCCCACGTGCTCGCCCGTTACGGCGCGGTGGCGGTGGCGGCCAACGTGGTGATCGACCGCCTGACGCCCGTGGCCTTCGGCGGCCTGTTCGCGCTGTCGGGCTCGATCGGGCCGATCCTCGGACAGAACTGGGGCGCCGGCCGCTTCGACCGGATGCGCGGCGTGCTTCGCGACGGGGCGCTGGTCACGTTCCTCTACAGCGCGATCGTCTGGGCGGCCCTGGTGCTCGCCCGCGGCCCCCTGATGCGGCTGTTCGAACTCGACGGGGTGGCCGCCGACCTGTTCGGGTTCTTCTGCTTCGTCAGCGGCGGGGTGTGGTTCTTCAACGGGCTGCTGTTCCTCGCCAACGCCTCGTTCAACAACCTCGGCTTCCCGATCCGCTCGACCCTGCTCAACTGGGGCCGGGCGACCCTGGGCACGATGCCGCCGGCGCTCGCGGGCGCCGCGTTGTACGGCCCGCGCGGGGTCCTCGCCGGCGTCGGAATCGGCTCCCTCGCCTTCGGCGTGGCCGGCATCCTCATGGCCGTCCGCACCGTGACGCTGCTCGAGCGCGACGCCGTCGCGCCC
>NZ_VRUX01000094.1:0-11041 GCF_008039885.1 Methylobacterium sp. WL103 | reverse complement strand
CGCCAGGGCGGCGTCGGCGGCGGCGGCCTCGCGGCGGGCTGACTCCGCCGTGACCTGGACGACGGCGTTGAGCCGTGGGTTGACCGCGGCGATGCGGGCGAGATGCGCCTCCACCACCTCGACCGCACTGTAGCGCCGCCTGCGAATCGCCTCGGCCAGCTCGCCCGCCGAGGCGGCGGTGATGGCGTTCGCCTCGGTCCCACGTGCGGGCGACGCCGCGACGGCCGCAGCCGTCGCGATGCCGCCGAGCAGGGTGCGCCGGTCGATGGTGGGGGTGTCGTGCACGTGCGCCCTCCGCTCAGGTGTGAGAACCGAGGCATCTTCCGTGCCGACGAGGCCGGGAATGACAGGTGGTGCCGCGCATCCCCTCTCCCCGCATGCGGGGAGAGGCCCGCACGGACCTCGTCGTCCGTGCGGGGAGCGAAGGCGAAGCCGAAGCGGCGGTGAGGGGGAGGTGGCGGACGTGGCTCTTCCGGCCAAGCCCCCTCACCTTCGGCTACCGCCTCGCTTTGCCGACGACGAGGTCGGCAAAGCCCTCTCCCCGCACGCGGGGAGAGGGGGTGCACCTTAGTTTGGGTGATGCGTCGTCGGTGCCTTCCGTCAGTACCCCTTCTTCACCTGCGCGAGCGCCCCGGTGAGGCCGCGGGCGATGCGGGCGCGCTCGTCGGGCGAGGCGTCGCGGGCGACGACCACGTATTCCCGGCGCGAGACCAGGGTCAGGCGCTGCAGACCGTATTCCTCGTCCTCGACCTGGGTGAGCTTGGTCCAGAGCGGGTTGAAGCGCCATTGGTGGCGCTCGCCGCGGTGGCTGACGCGGGTGAGCAGGATCTCGAGCTGCGAGATCATCACCTCCTCGAAGGAGCGGCCGCGGCGGAAGCTGACCTTGAGCGCGGCGTAGATCGCCAGCATGTCGAGTCCGAAGAAACCGGCGATCGGCCAGAAGCCCATGCGCCAGCACCACACCGAGATCACCACGGAGACGAGGCAGCAGCCGGTCATCACCACCTTGAAGCCGACGCGGCTCAGGGATTGGGCCGGCCGGATGGTGGCCGAGAAGACCGGCTGGTCGATGGTGTCGGGATCGAGGCCGTCCGGGTGGACGTGGAGGTTGCCGCTCGCCATGGGGCCAATATAACCCGACGATGCCAGCCAGGAAGCCGCCCGCCGTGAAGAAAGCCGCGATCGGGGCCACGCTCGCCCGACCGATCGTCGCACGCGCCACCCGCGCGCCCGAGCCCGTGGGGCCGGAGACCCTCGTCGAGATCTTCTCCCGCCTGAGGGCGGCCGACCCGGAGCCGCGGGCCGAGCTCGAATTCCTCAACCCCTACACGCTGCTCGTGGCGGTGGTGCTGTCGGCCCAGGCGACCGATGTCGGCGTGAACCGCGCGACCGGGCCGCTCTTCGCCGTCGCCGACAACCCGGAGGCGATGCTGGCGCTGGGCGAGGAACGGGTGCGCGGGTTCATCCGCACGATCGGGCTGTTCAACACCAAGGCGAAGAACGTCGTCGCGCTCTCGCGCATCCTGGTGGAGCAGCACGGCGGCGCGGTGCCGCGCAGCCAGGCCGAGCTGCAGGTGCTGCCCGGCGTCGGCGCCAAGACCGCGAGCGTGGTGCTCAACGTCGCCTTCGGCGAGCCGCGCATCGCCGTCGACACCCACATCTTCCGCGTGGCCAACCGCATCCCCCTGGTGGTGGCCGCCACCACCGACAAGGTCCAGGCCGGGCTGGAGGCGCTGGTGCCGGAGCCCTTCCGGCTCAACGCCCACCACTGGCTGATCCTGTTCGGGCGCTACGTCTGCAAGGCGCGCAAGCCCGACTGCCCGCGCTGCCCGATCGCCGACCTGTGCCGCTACCCGGACAAGACGGTGTGAGGGCGGCCCGCGGCTCTATCGTCCAGAGGGAGTGGGAACCCGCGCCTTTACCTTTCCTCTACCGTGATCGAACTTTCGCATCCGTGGGCGACGGCATCGAAGGAGTCGCTCGAAACGCCGACCGTCTCCCTGTCCCAAACGGGAGAAGGGACTGGCGCCCGCTTCGGTACCCGCGGAGCTCGACGAAACCGGCGGCCTTTCCGGGGAAGTGAAGAGCGCACGGCGCGTATCCCCCACCCGGCTAACGCGTTGTGCTGCCAACGCGCTTCGGGTAGTTTGCGGCACGGCCGCCGGAGTTCTGGAGTCATGACTTGTGCCCGCGGCCCGACCTCTCGCGAGGTCTGAACGCCGCGGAATCCGCGCACGTCACGTCGCCCAGGAGCCACGGCCCGATGGACTTCCTCAAACCACGGTACACGCCTATGAACCGCCGCCGTCGCATCTACGAGGGCAAGGCGAAGGTCCTCTACGAGGGTCCGGAGCCGGGAACGCTCATCCAGCACTTCAAGGACGACGCGACCGCCTTCAACGCGAAGAAGCACGAGATCATCGACGGCAAGGGCGTGCTGAACAATCGGATCTCGGAATTCGTCTTCCAGCACCTCAACGACATCGGCGTGCCGACCCATTTCATTCGCCGGCTCAACATGCGCGAGCAGCTGATCCGCGAAGTCGAGATCATCCCGCTCGAGGTGGTGGTGCGCAACGTCGCCGCCGGCTCGCTGGCGACGCGGCTGGGCCTCGAGGAAGGCACGCAGCTGCCGCGCTCGATCATCGAGTTCTATTACAAGAACGACGCGCTCAACGACCCGATGGTCTCCGAGGAGCACATCACCGCGTTCGGCTGGGCCACGCCCCAGGAGATCGACGACATCATGGCGCTGGCGATCCGCGTCAACGACTTCCTGTCTGGCCTGTTCCTCGGCGTCGGCATCCGCCTCGTCGACTTCAAGATCGAGACCGGCCGCCTGTGGGAAGGCGACATGATGCGCATCGTCGTCGCCGACGAGATCTCCCCGGATTCGTGCCGCCTGTGGGACATCAAGTCCGCGGACAAGCTCGACAAGGACCGGTTCCGCAAGGACCTCGGGGGGCTGATCGAGGCCTACACCGAGGTCGCCAAGCGTCTCGGCATCATGTCGGAGAACGAGAAGGTCCAAACCGGCGGACCGCGCTTGGTCCAGTAGACCGGTCGAACCATCCCGCGCGCAGCCGCGCGTGGGTCGAAAGGTTCGGGTCGAAGGCCGGATGATAATGGGGGTCCTGCGCCAGCAGCGGCCCCCATCGCCTTTGAAATGCCGCGACCTCGCGGGCGTGGCGGCTTTCGGCCTCCTGCGAGCGCTTCCGGCTCGCCCCCTCGTGGTGATGCAGCACCGCGCCCGGCGCCACCAGCGTGCGATGGCCGGCCGCATCCAGGCGCAGGCATAGGTCGACGTCGTTGAAGTCCACCGCGAAGTGCTCGGCGTCGAAGCCGCCGACCGCGCGGAATTTCCGCGCCTCGACCACGAGGCACGCGGCGGTGACGGCCGAGACCGCGTGCGTCGCCTGGAGGCGCATCCCGTAGCCGGGGGCGTCGCCCGGAAAGTGCCGGTGCGCGTGGGTCGCCAGCCCGCCGGTGCCGAGCACGATGCCGCCGTGCTGGATCCGCCCCGCCCCGTCGAGCAGCTTGGCGCCGACCGCGCCGACCTCCGGCCGCAGCGCCTCGCGCACCATCCGCCCGAGCCAGCCCGGCGCGAAGGCCTCGACGTCGTTGTTGACGAAGGCGAGCACCGCGCCCTGCGCCAGGGCGGCGGCGGCGTTGTTCATGCCGGCGAAGTCGAAGGGGCCGGGGCAGTCGACGATGCGCACCCCCTCCCCCTCCAGGACGCGGAAATAGGCCCGCGTCTCGGGCGCGCCGCTGTCGTTGTCGGCGACCAGGATCTCGAGGTTCGGCCAACCGGTCTGCGTGCGCAGGCTTTCCAGGCAAGGCCGCAGCAGGTCGACTCGGTCGCGGGTCGGCACGATCACGCTGACGAGCGGGAGCGGGTCGGGCAGCGGATGCAGGACGACGACGATGCCGTCGGGTTCACGCGCGAGTTCCGTCTCGGCCCGCCCGGTGCGGTCGAGGTGGCGGCGGAGGATCGCGAGACGCCGATCCAGCGAATGCTCCTTCTGCGGACTCGATGTTTCCACCTCGCCGACCGGCCCCCTCTCCCGTCCGGGAGAGGGTTGGGGTGAGGGGTGCGACCGCGCCGGAAAAACCTGGTCCCTCACCCTGTCCCTCTCCCGGACGGGAGAGGGGACCCGCGCCAGGCTTCGGACACCGGCGTCGCCCACATCCGCCCCGATTTGAACCGACGCGATTCCCGGCAGGTGCCCGATCGCGCCGACGTCGTAGCGCTCGGCGATGCGCAGCACGGCCTCCAGCGCGGAAATCTCCGCATCCGCACCGGCGATCTGCAAAAAGCTCGTTCGGCGCAGCGCCAGCACTGGGCCGAGCCAATCGACGGCCATCAGGTAGTCCGCATCGAAGGCCGGGCGCAGCAGCGGGAACACCGGCCCCCCGGGCGTCGGCTGGATCAGCGCGTCGCCGTAGAGCGCGTGCAGGCTGGAATCGGCGGCGAAGGCGTCGGCGAAGGTTCGGCACGCGCCCGCGACGAGGTCATGGCCCGGCGCGGTGAGCACGTGCAGGTCGGGCTCGTCCGTCGCCTCGCGTTCGATCGGGAAGCGGTCGAGGATGGCGGCCGGCAGCGCCAGTTGGTGGTCGATCCCGACGAGGGCGGCGAGGCGCTGCCGAGCGCGCAGGCGCCGGCCGGTCAGCCGCGCCCAGAGGATGTCGAGGGTCCGCTGCGGGTGACGTGCCAGGGTGGCGACGATGCCGGGGGGCCTTGCGCGCGCCATGGCTATTCCAGGTCCTCGCCGAAGGTCGTGAGCGACAGGCCTGGATGGTAGTACGGGTCGTGCCGGATCGCGTCGCGCCAGCGCTCGGCGAACCGGGCGGCCTCCTGTTCGAATCGGACGCGTTTAACCCCGACCGAAGGGCCGCGGCTCACCGATTCGAGATGGGCCAGGGTCGCTGCCGGCGTCCACATCGTCTTGCGTCCGGTGGCTCCGAGGCGGAGGCAGAAATCCACGTCGTTGAAGTCGACCGGGAACGCCTCCGCGTCGAAGCCGCCGACGGCGAGGTAGTTTTCCCGTGAAACAGCGAGGCACGCGGCGGTGACCGCCGAGACCTCGTGCGCGACGCGCAGGCGCCCGAGATGCCCTGTGGTGTCGCCCGGGCGCTTGCGCAGGATGTGCCCGGCCCGGCCGCCGAGCCCGACGACGACGCCGGCATGTTGCAGCGTGCCGTCGGCGTAGAGCAGCTTGGCCCCGACCGCACCGACTTTAGGCCGCAGCGCCTGCCTCACCATCGCGTCGAGCCAATCGGGGCGCAGCACCGCCACGTCGTTGTTGAGCAGGACGACGACCGACCCGGTCGCGGCGGCGACCCCGGCGTTGACCATCGCCGAGAAGTTGAACGGCGCGTCGTAGGCCACGATCGTCACTCGCGGATCGCGCCGGAGCGCGTCGTAATGCGCGAGCACGGCCGGATCGGTCGAGCCGTTGTCGACGATCACGCATTCGATCGCGGGATAGGCGGTCTCGTGCAGCACGCCGCCGCAGACCCGTTCGATCAGGTCGAGCCGATCGCGCGACGGGATCACGATGCTGACGCGTGGCGCTGGATCGGGCAGCGGCCAGAGCAGGTCGACCACGCGATCGCGGATCATGGGCTCGGCGACAGCGGTCCGATGCTGGATGACCAAATCGGCGCGCGCGGCCGCATCCGGGTCGGCGCCGACCGTCTCGGCCAGCACGCGCGGCAAGTGTGCCACGCCGGCCGCGGCCTGCTCGAGCATCAGGTCGAGGGCGAGGGGAAAGGTTTCCCTCGGCCCGACCGGACCATCCGGCAGCCGCGCGAGCAGGGCCGGCGCGGCGAGCCAGGGCCGGCCCTGGTAGCCGGTGACGCGCGCGAGGTCGGGGCTCCAATCGGGCTTCAGCCGCGGGGCGCCGTCGCGCAACTCGTCGGCATAGATCAAGTCGGCCTGCCCGATTTCAGTGGCGAGCAAGCCCAGCGCCTCCGATACGAGGCGGTCTCCGGCGCGGAGGAGGCAGAGGGAGGCGTCCCCGACGAGATCGCGAAGGCTGCGGTCGTCCCGCCACGGCGCGTGCGCGATTCGGGGGTCGTCGAGCGCGGCTTGGTGGGGGGCCTCATGCAGGACGACGGCGCGCCAGCCGGGATGGCTCTGCGCCCGCAGGCTCCCGAGCGTCGCAGCGAGGCTTTTGGAATCCGCATCCGCCAGGACGAGCACGCGGATCGCCATTGGATCGCGGGTCCCCTCTCCCGTTCGGGAGAGGGACAGGGTGAGGGGCGTGACCTTTCCGGAAAGACCTGCCCCCTCACCCCAACCCTCTCCCGAACGGGAGATGGGGTCGGTCGCGGCCGCCGCGTTCCGTCGGTCCATGCTTCCACGGGGTTCGGGCAGCGGTGCGGCCCGCTCCGCCGCCCAATCCGAATACCGTGCGCGCGGCGTCACCGCGCAGGTGCCGCGGAGGGTGTCGCGGTGGCGGCGTTCGTCGCCGCGCAGGCCTTCGTAGAGCGCGGAGATTCCGCGCAAGGGCTTGGTCGCCAGGGCCTGTAGGAACAGGCTCGCCGTGCTGCGGCGCCCGACGCGCTCCAGCACGAAGCCGGGTTCGGCGGCGAGGTGGATCTCGCACAGGTCGTCCGGCAGCAGACCGAGCCAGTGGGCGTAGGCCTGTGTGACGCCGGGCAGCACCACGTCCTCGACGCCCTCCGCTCGGACCAAGCGAAGCATCGGCCGGCGCGGGCGAGTCGTCGGCGGTTCGCGATAGGTGAGGACGATCCAGCCGCCGCCCGCCTCGACGGGGGCTTCGGACGTCGTCGCTTGAGACGGCGCCGCGGCCACCGGGGCGCGGCGGCGAGGTTTCGGCTTCGTCGGCGCCTTCGGGGCGCCGCCCAGGCCGACCACGATCTCGTAGTCGGCGCTCATCGCCGCGGGGACGGGGATGTCGTCCTCCACCATCGAGGTGAAGCCCTGCGCCTCGCCGGGGCCGACCACCACCGCGACGCGGCGGGTGCGCGTGGTGACGGTCTTGTCGTCGTGCTTGATCGCGATGGTGAAGGGCACGTCGAACCGGCCCGCCGCGCCGGAGGGACCGAGCAGGACGCGCGCCTCGACGCCGACCTTGACGGAGATCGACCCGTCCGCGCGCCGGGTGCATTCGCGGGCGACGCGCCCGAGGGAAACCTGGCTGCGGATGCCGGCCGCCGTGGCACCGGGCGGGTTGGTGAGCGCGGCGCCGCCCTCCGGCACGTCGACGGTCGGGCAATAGGCCGCCTCGAGTTCCTTGGGCTGCGACGGGGGCACGGTGGTGCCGCCGTACTTGAACAGGTTGGAGAAGACGTTGCCCTCCTCGGCGCCCGCCGGCGCCGCGCCGAGCGCCAGGACGAGCCCACAGAGGGCCACTCGTCCGATCCCCAAAGCCCCGATCATGCCGCGCCTCCCGATGGTCACTTCAGGCTGTCGAACCCGGCGGCGAAGCCCTTCATCGACAGCGGGATGCCGACGCCCTCTTCCGGCGTCTGGAACACGATGAAGGTCGCCTGCGTGCCGGCCTTGAACTGGCGCACGAGGCCCTCGTCCATCACCACCTCGGCGACACAGCCGGTGGTGAGGCAGCGCACGAAGCCGGCGCGGCCGACATCGGTCTGGTCGATCTTCAGCCCGAGCCCGGAGGGCAGCAGCACGCCGAGCGGCGCCACCACGCGGAGCAGGTAGCCGCGGTTGTCGGCGGTCTTCAGCACGATCACGACGAGGGTAAGGTTCGGCCGGTCCTCGGCGGCGAGGTACTGCACCATGGCGCATTGCTCGGCCTTGGCCCCGGCCGGCGTCTCGCAGCGCAGCTGCCAATCCTCGAAGGTCTTGCGCACCATCCCCTGCGCCTGAGCCGCCCCGCCCAGGCCGGCGAAGAATCCGGCACCGAGCAAGCCGGCGGCGAGGGCCGCGGATGCCAGGCCCAAGGCCGGGCGCCGGACGCGATCGAAACTCCTCCCGAAACTCCTGCGCAGCCGCACGGACGATCCCTTCACGAGCGTACCCCGAACCCGCCGCGGGCGGGGCCTTGCCGAAAACCCGGGTGTTCCGACCATGCGGGGGCCGGCGCTGTCAAGCAGAGGCACACGCGCAAGCGCGGCATTCGAGGGAAGCCGACACTCGGTTCGGTCCGCGGAGCCGTCGAACACGCGGGACCCGGCCTTCCGCGGACCAAATGTTGCCGCAATGCGCTATCCCCCGAATGCGGCGCGGCCTAGATATCGCGGCGATGCATCACCACACGAGAGCCGGCGCCATGCGTGTCCTCGCCCTGACCGTCCTGCTGCTCGGCGCCTCCGGCGTCGCCGCGACGGCCGAGCCGCTTCCCATCGGCGAGACGACCTATGTCGAGCGCTCGCTCAACCACGACGGCCTGCTCACGGTGGAACACCCGCCGGTGGAGCGGAATCCCTACGGCCGCCGCAACGGCAACGCCGCCATCGCCGGCTTCTGCCGCGAGGGCGGCCTGGTCCGCCGCCGCGACGAATACGGCAACCCGATCATCGTCCGCCAGCGCGAGCTCTGCGACAGCGTCGCCCCCCGCACCCTGGCCCCCGGCGAGGTCGACCCGCGCCCGACCTGGCCGGCCGAACGCGTGTCCCGCGAGCGGGTGCTTCGCTCGAAGGGTTGAGGGGGCGCTGCCTTCGATACTGCGGCCGAGGGCGTCATGACTTCTCGCGACGCATCCCTCCCCCCTCTGCGCGGGAGGGAATGTTCCGCTCACGCCCTCACCCGTAGCGATGCAGCGCCGTGCCGTTGCGCTTGAGCCAAGCTTCCGCGGCGTCGACCTCGGGGCAGAGCTGGCCCAGCAGAGTCCAGAACCGGGCCGAGTGGTTCATTTCGCGCAGGTGCGCCATCTCGTGGGCGACGAGGTAGTCGAGCACGAAGGGCGGCGCGAGGATCAGGCGCCAGGAGAAGTTGAGGGCGCCGCCCGCGGTGCAGGAGCCCCAGCGGCTGCGCGTGTCGCGCACGGTGATCCGCACCGGCCCCTGGCCGAGCTTGGCGGTGTAGTGCGTCACCGCGCGCGCGAGGTCGGCCCGCACTGCCTCGTCGAGGAAGGCCCGCACCCGGCGGGCGACGTGCTCGGGGCCGCACGAGACCGAGAGCGTGGGCTCGGCCCCTTCCTCGATCCGGGTGATGCCGCTGCGTGAGCCCCGCCGCACGATCCGGTGCGGCACGCCGCGCAAGGGCACCATCGCGCCCTCCGCGAGCGGCACCCGTTCGGGCACGCGGGCGAGGCGGGCGGCGATCCAGCCGCCGTGACTCACGGCGAAACGCTGCGCCGTGCTGATCGCGCTGCGGGCCGGCAGGGTGATCACCACCTCGCCGGTCGCGGCCGAGACGCGCAGCGTCAGGCGCCGCGCGGTCGGGCGCCGACGCACCGCGATGCGGTAGGTCTCGCCCGCGTGGACGATGTCGAGATGGTCGGGATCGGGACGTCGCAGCAGCGCGAAGGGCATGGCGACAGTCTAGCTCCGCCGCCCCCGCCCCTAAAGGGCGAAAGCGGCAGATTCTTGCGGTCGTCCGCTCAGCTCGCGAGCCGCAGCGGCCGCTCGGCGGCGGGCAGCCCCTGCATCTCGCGCACGAAGGCGGCGATGCGGGGGGCGATGATCGTGCGGTAGCGCGAGCCGTTGAACACGCCGTAATGCCCGACGCCCGGCTGCAGGTGGTAGGCCTTGCGCTCGGCCGCCAAGTTCGGCGTCAGGTCGAGGGCGGCGAGCGTCTGGCCGACGCCGGAGATGTCGTCGTTCTCGCCTTCCACCGCGAGGATCGCGCAGCTTCGGATCGCCGTCAGGTCGACCGGGACGCCGTGGTGGCGCATCGTGCCCTTGGGCAGGTCGTGGTTCACGAACACCGTCTCGACGGTCTGGAGGTAGAACTCGGCCGTCAGGTCCATCACCGCCAGGTATTCGTCGTAGAACGCGCGGTGCTTTTCGGCCGAGTCGCCGTCGCCCTTCACGAGGTGGTCGAACATGTCGGAATGGGCGTCCCTGTGCCGGTCGAGGTTCATCGCCATGAACCCCGCCAGCTGCAGGAAGCCGGGATAGACCGCCCGGAACGCGCCCGGATGGATCGGCGGCACGTAGGAGATGGTGTTCGACTCGAACCACGCCTGCCCGCGCTCCTGCGCCATGCAGTTCACGGCGGTGGGCGAACGGCGGGTGTCGATCGGCCCGCCCATCAGGGTCATCGAGACCGGCACGCCGGGGTCGCCGGACGCCTCCATCACCGCCACCGCGGCAAGCACCGGCACCGCCGGCTGGCACACGGCCATGACGTGGAGGTCCGGCCCGAGGGCGGCGAAGATCGCCTTGCAGTAATCGATGTAGCTGTCGAGATCGAACCGCCCGGCGAGCAGCGGCACCATGCGCGCATCCAACCAGTCGGTGATGAAGACGTCGTGGTTCGGCAGCATCGCCTCGACGGTGCCGCGCAGCAGCGTGGCGTAGTGCCCCGACATCGGCGCCACCACGAGGAGCTTGGGCTGCGGCTCGGCCGGCGGGTTGGCGAAGGCGCGCTCGAACGCGATCACCCGGCAGAACGGCCGCTCCCACACCACCCGCTCGGTCACCCGCACGGCGACGCCGTCGACGACCGTCTCGGACAACCCGAAGGCCGGCTTGCCGTAGCGCCGGGTGGCGCGCTCGAACATCTCGCACCCGGCCACCATCGAGCGGGCGTAGGGGGAGTAGGAGAGCGGGTTGGCCGGGTTCTGCAGCCCGAACCACGCCATCTCGGCGGCCATGCGCGCCGGCGCCATCATGTACCGCATGCCCTCGAAGGCAGTGTAGGCGAGATCCATTCGAGCCATGGGAACGCTCCTTCACCCGGACGTCGACGTGGGGCGTCGCAGGCAACCACCTTACCACGGCGATGGTTCCGGGGAAGGCTGGCTGCGCAGACGTGCCGACGGTCGCGCGAGCGTGATGCGATCGGTGTCAGCGCGGGCGTGTTCGCTGTCGTCGCCCCAGCGGATCGACCGGCGCGCAGCGCGTTGGCAACTTGGCGCGTCAGGAGCGCCGCCGGGACGCC